>NZ_JAJDMJ010000079.1:0-11663 GCF_020593585.1 Blautia sp. DFI.6.71 | reverse complement strand
TCTGGAATGAATTTTGGCTACGTTACTGTGAACGGAGTGAACAGTAACGTATGGAGCAGGAAAACTGTTCGGCAAAATAAGAATATTTTTTTCAGGGGAGTTATGACGAAAGAATGAAGAGAGTAATCACATATGGCACTTTTGATCTTTTTCATAAAGGCCACTACAATATTATCAAAAGAGCAAAAGCACTTGGTGATTATCTGATCGTAGGTGTCACAAGTGAGAGCTTTGACATTGAGCGGGGCAAACTCAATGTGCGGGACAGCCTCATTAAGAGAATCGAGAATGTGCGAAGGACGGGGCTGGCAGATGAGATCATCATTGAGGAATATCAGGGACAGAAGGTCAATGACATCATTAAGTATGATATTGATGTCCTGGTGGTAGGATCTGACTGGAGAGGGAAATTCGATTACCTTAAGAACTACTGTGATGTAGTTTATCTGGAAAGGACCAAGAATATTTCCAGTACAAAGCTTCGCAGTGAAGGTGTTATCTTTAATATGGGAATCGTGACGGATGACATCCGGGATAATGATTTTGTGGAGGAATCCAAATATGTCAGCGGAGTTCATGTGGAACGTGTATTCAGCGAGGATCACGAGACTGCACAGAGATTCTGTGATAAATATGAGTTAGGTTCCTGCTGGAGCAGCTATGATGAATTTCTGGCAGATGTAGATATTGTTTATATCAAGACATCGCTGAACCGGAGAGCAGAATATATTGAGCGAGCGCTGAAAAAAGGAAAATATGTGATCAGTGATTCGCCCATGACACTTTCCTCAGAGAAACTGCGCTACCTGTTTCAGGTGGCAAGGGAGAACAATGTGGTTCTCATTGAACGGACCACACTGGTCTACCTGCGGGCGTTTAATCAGCTGGTATGGCTGGTACACAGTAACCTGGTGGGAGATCTGGTAAGTGTCAAATGTGCAATCTCCCAGGATGATTTCGAGGGCGGCAGGACTTTTAATGAGACGGTCTGCACAGCTATCTGCGCAGTACTGAAACTGCTGGGAAAAAAATGCCAGGATATCAACACCAATGCGGTCCGCAATCAGGAAGGCCGTTTTGTATATGATATGATTTCCATGAAATACGCCGGTGCACTGGCGACTATTGAGATCGGAACAACGGTTGACATTGAGAATGAACTTGTGATCATCGGAAGCAACGGCAGGGTAACTATCCCTAATGACTGGTGGAATACCGGATACTTTGAAGCCAATATTTCAGGAAAAGAATTTCTGAAAAGGTACAGCTTTAACTTCGAGGGAAATGGTTTCCGCTATCTGCTGCAGGAGCTGATGATTATGATCAGAGACAAACGGACAGAATGTACCCGGCTTTTCTATGATGAGTCGGTAAGAATAATAGAAATTTTGGAAACAATCAACAGAAAGGACAATTCATGACGGAGAAACAGAAATACCTCCTGAAGCTTTTCAGGGAGGTTGATGAAATCTGCAGAGAACATAACCTCAGATACGTGCTGGCAGGAGGCTCCCTGATCGGAGCTCTCAGACATGAGGGATTTGTTCCCTGGGATGATGATGTAGACCTTTATATGCCACGTCCGGACTGGGAGAAATTCATAGAGATATGCAAAACAGAACTCCCGCCTGACAGAGAGATACAGTGTTCGGAGGTGGACAGAAACTATACAAATTCATTTCCGCGCTACGCATCCACCAATACCTGTGCCATCCATAAGAGCCAGATTATCGGGAAGGACTGCGGCGGAGAGATCATAGACATTCTTACACTGGATCCTGTTCCGGCTGACGACAAAGAATACGAGAAATATAGAACACACATGATGATCTACTCAGATCTTATCAATATTTCTGTAGGCTACAGCGACCGCTGGGAGATACCTGCATCCATGTATCTGAAGTATCTTCTTTCTTATATTTTTCTTGGCAAAAAAAGAACACTGGCAAAGCTTGAGAAGATCATGTTCTCCTATAAAGAAGAGGAATGTGACCGTTATGCCATGCGTTGGGGCGGCTGCCCATTTCTTTTTGATAAGGATATGATGTTCCCTGTAAAGGATGGCATCTTTGAGGGAAAAAAGGCAATGATCCCAAATAAGTGCAGTGACTATCTGATCTGGCATTATGGAGACGAGTGGTCATATATGCCTCCTCATGATAAGAGGGAGGGTCATGTAGCAGTGTGTGTAGATGATCTTCCTTATCAGGAGCTACGTGAAGAATACATGCCGAAGATCAATAAGGAAAGATTGCGCTGGGACAGTGTGTTCCGAAAGTTCTACAATATGCGCATTGCGAAAAAAAGCCATAAGGTCCGCCAGGATGGGCTTGCAATGAAAGCCCGCGCTGTTGCACTGGACCTGCAGAGAGCGATCGATGAATCAGGACTTAAGATCAGTGAGCTGGTGGAAAGCAGATCTTTCCGTAAACTGAGTGCACTTTTTGGCTCTTATTATAAGAATCAGCTCAGTGCTGACTTTATCGGAAGGGAAGACTATACCAATATTTATGCCTTTTATCATCCAACACTTGTGGAGATACCTGACGATGTATTCTATGCAGCAATACTGACTCTGTTTTATACAGAACGTGTATCAAAGGCATATAGAATGCTGCAGATCCGTAAGCAATGGGATCATCTGAGCTCTGATATGGAGAAACTGAAGGAAGATATTGAGCTTTTCCGGAAAGCAGCGGATCACTATGAGTTTCACAGGATGAAGGAAGCAGAGCAGATCATCAGCGACCTTTTGCAGAAATATCCGGGACATCCGGGATTTATGAAATTTAAGTGCAGGTTTCTGATGGAGGATGCGGGAGAGAACCGGATCGAAGCAGAACGTTTTCTTGATAAGGCTCTTAAGATGTTTCCTGAGGATGGTTATTTCCTGAAATATAAGGCAGATATCCTCTGGATGGATGGCGAGATGCAGAAAGCGGCAGAGCTTTATCTTCAGGTAAAGAATAAGACAACTAACGGAATTGTATGGATGGAGATGGATAGATTCTTCAGAGGATACAAATCTGAAATCCTGAAAAGCTGTGAAGAGCTTATTGCAAACCACAACAAGAAGGAGGCTCTCGCATTGATGGAGCTGTGGAGTCGTCTGATACCTGAGGATGATGATATCCAGGGAGCATTATATCTGGCAAAAACAGTGTGTGCACGTACGCAGAGCGAGATAGAGAAAGAAATCGGTGAAATCCGGGCTGTGATCGGCACACAGATGATCACGCCAGTCAGTGTGGAGAAAAATCCGGGAAAAAGCAGAAAACAGATAAAATCAGATAGAACATCAGATGAAACATCGGCTGATGATGTGAATAAAAAAGTATCAGATCCGTCAGCAGAAACTGAAGAAGTTAAAGCGCCGGCGGATATACAGGTTAAAGTTTCAGAAGAACATAAGATGTACAGGAAAGCTCTTACAAGAGCATGGAAGCGGCTGGGGTATTCCGATGAGCTTGCAGAACTGCGCACCCAGATCATCTGTACAGGTGAGGAGAGCGAACTGGAGTGGCTTGCAGAACAGGTACGAAACCGTCAGTTTCGCAGAGAAGAGAAAGCCTGCGCTTATAAGCTGGTGGGTGATGTCAGGATGAAACAGGGACAGACCAGGGAGGCTTTTGCAAATTATAAGAAAGCACTGGAATATGAGATGCCTTCTTATGTAAAAACAGAGCTGTACCGTATTTTTATCAATGATCTGAACGATGGCAGCAGACAGGCGAAAAGCTTTGGAAAGAAGACGGATATTACAGTTGTGCTTGATAAATGGCTTGATAAATATGAAAGTATTGAAGATATTAAGAAAATCGTGCAGACTGTAACTGTTAAGTGACATCAATAGAAATGGAGTAAAGAGTTGAACAAAAAACAAAAGGTGATTTTATCATTATTACAGGAAATCGATGAAATATGCCGCCGGAATAAAATAGAATATTACCTCTCTCCACGACTGACACTCTGCGCAGTGGAAGGGCATCCTTTCCCACAGAATCCCATGTTTGGAGTTGTGCTGATGAAAACAGCGGATATGGAACGGTTCCGTCTGGCTGTGGATGAAGATCCAAGGGAAAAGAGAGCACTGGAATCCATGAAGAGCCACAAATGGTTCTCAGGATTTTATCTGAGATACACCAATACAGATACTCTGTGCCTGAATCTGGACAACACCAGAGACTACGCATTCCCGGGAATAGGAGTCAATATTTTTCCGCTCAGAACGCCGGCAGCTTCTGTAAAAGCAGAACGCAGATTATCCAGAGATGAGAATGCATGGACAGAGCTCTGTCATATCAATTATGCAGATAGAAATTTCAGGAGCAGGGTGAACCGTACAATTATGCGGCTGCAGTGCATGATAACCGGGCGACAGGGACAGGCTGCACATTTGTATGACAGGCTTGTCAGATCCTGCCAGCAGCCCGGAGCAAATAAATATATCCTCAAAAGAAGAAAACAGACTACCATTTTCCCTGCAGAAATTTTTGCGGAGAGTAAACGTGTCACTCTGGAAGGTGCAGAACTCCAGGTTCCGGCAAAAACCGCAGAGTATCTTACCATAAGCTATGGAAAGAATTATAAAGATGCAAAGGAACCCCGCTATGTGACACCCATTGCGCTGGTGGTCAGTGCGAGGGTAAGCTATACACAGTTCTGGAAAGAATCCGGAAACTTTGAGAAATACTGTAAAGAGCGAATGAAAAATGCCCGCAAACTTGCCAGAAGCAGGCGGCACAAAGACTACTTCAACGAATGCTGGGACTATGTAGAGTTCTGTGGGGAGCGCCTGAATCTGAGTGTTTCCTATGAGAAGCAGAAAGACTACATTAAGAACTTGTATAAGAATGAAGATTATATGACACTTGAGAGGGTATTTCGTCCCTATTTCAAGATGATGCAGAAGAGTCTGCAGAAGAACGAACTCTTTGCAGAGGACGAAGAGATTTTTGACATTTATGTAGACGTACTGGAGAAAACAGGAAAGACAGTACAGAGAAGTAAGATCGGCACGCTGATCTGACGGGAGGGAACATGAAACTTTCAGATTATATTGTTACGTTTTTGCAGAAAAAAGGAATCCGCCATTTCTTCGGCTATCAGGGAACCATGATCGCACATCTGGTAGACTCCATTGAGAGAAATCCGGAGACAGAGAATCATTCCGGTTACAATGAACAGGGGGCAGCTTTCGCAGCCTGCGGATACGCACAGGCGAAGGAAGAATGTGCCTGCGCCTATGCTACCAGCGGACCGGGAGCCATCAACCTTCTGAGTGGTGTGGCAGATGCCTATTACGACTCTCTGCCTGTGATCTTTCTCACAGGACAGCTGAACACTTATGAGTATTCAGGGATTAAGGGGCTGCGTCAGCAGGGATTTCAGGAGACAGATATTGTGGCAATGGCGAAACCGATCACCAAATATGCTGTTCAGATACGAAACCCTGAGGACATTGTGGAGGAATTAAATAAAGCATACCATATTGCAACCACAGGACGCAGAGGACCGGTGCTCATCGATCTTCCCATGAATATCCAGAGAAGTGAAGTGGAGAATCCGGTCTATGACATGACTTTTGAGGACAAACATACAGATGCAGCTGCAGCACAGCAGGCGGCAGATACGATTCTGGAAGCACTGGAACAGGCAAAACGTCCGGTGATCATGCTGGGCCATGGCGTGGACAGCAGCTTCAGCCAGCAGAAACTGATCCGCTTTGCACAGAAGAGACAGATTCCGATCATCACCAGCGTTCTGGCGAAATCAGTTCTGGGATACGACCATCCGCTGAATTTCGGGTGCATCGGCGGTGCCTATGGACACCGTTATGCAAATATGATTGCCAATGCAAAAAGCGATCTGCTTCTCTGTTTTGGCATTTCTTTGTGTACCAGACAGATCGGAACCAAAGTACATGAATTTGCCAGAGGTGCAAAGATCATACGTATAGATATTGATCCATACAATCTTCAGAGAGATATCCATGAGAATGGTATCAATGAAGTGAAGCTGCAGGCAGAGACAGGCGCAGTGATCGATTGTCTTGCAAAAGCAGCAGCTCCGGATACAGAGAGGATCAGTGACTGGCTGAATGTCTGCACAGAGATTAAGGAAAATCTTCAGGCAGTTGATGATGCCACACCAGAAAGATATCCGAACCGTATGATCGCAGACCTCAGTGATATGCTGGAGGATACCTCCGCGATCGCAGTGGATGTAGGACAGCATATGGTGTGGAGTTACCAGTCATTCAAGAATCATGAAGGACAGAAACTTCTCTTCTCCGGCGGACATGGAGCTATGGGCTACGGGCTTCCGGCAGCTATCGGAGCGTATTATGCAACCGGAAAACCGACCGCCTGTATTTGTGGAGATGGTGCACTCCAGATGAATATCCAGGAACTGGAGTGGGTGAAGAGAGAGAATCTTCCTGTTAAGATCATGGTCATGAATAACGAAGCACTTGGCATGATCCGTCACCTGCAGAGAGATTATTTTGACTGTCTGTTTGCAGGAACCACAGACGGCTGCGGTTTTGCTTCCTGTAATTTCGCAGAGGTGGCAAAGGCTTACGGCATTCCCGCACTGAGAATGCTTTGCGATGCAGTCAGAGAAGAAGCACCGGAATTTCTGGAAGGGGAAGGCCCGAAACTTCTGGAAGTTATGCTGGAGCATGGAACTTTTGCATATCCCAAGACCTGTCTGGGTGAACCGATCCATAATCAGCAGCCATATGCACCGAAGGAAGTTTATGACAGACTGATGGAATTGTAGGAGTGAAGAATATATTTCGGTAATGTGGAATATATAATCAATATATAATCATAGAAGGAATTTTTTTGCAGGCAGTCCGTTTTATGGAAGTGGGGAGACTCCCGCATGACAGAGAACAGATCTGTCTGTATTATAGATGAATAAAAAGAGGGAATACAAAATGAGCAAGGTAACAGTGATCACAGGCGGCACCTCCGGAATCGGACGCGGTATTGTGGAGAAGATACTGGCAAACTCAGCAGAAGATGATCTGATCTTTGCCACTTACGCCCACAATGCATATAAAGCCAATGAATTCTGGGACAGTCTGAAACCGGAAGACCAGGAGAAGCTTATTATTCTGAAAGCGGACATGTCTTCCTATGACGATATGATGAATTTCGTCAGAGAAGTAAAAGAGAAAGCAGGACACGTAGACTGGCTGATCAGTAATGCTGGAATCAGCACTTACGATAAATTTCAGGATTACACTTTCGAGGCATGGAATAATATCGTGAATACCAACCTGTCTGTACCTGTATTTATGATCAAAGAATTTATGCCTGTTATGACAGAGGGCGGAAGAGTACTCTT
This sequence comes from Blautia sp. DFI.6.71, assembly GCF_020593585.1. Lineage (NCBI taxonomy): Bacteria > Bacillati > Bacillota > Clostridia > Lachnospirales > Lachnospiraceae > Blautia > Blautia sp. DFI.6.71. The sequence continues at coordinate 4,307 of NZ_JAJDMJ010000079.1, read as the reverse complement.
CATGGGTTCCTATGCAGGGCAGCAGGCATACTCCTCCTCTCTGGTATACGGCGTGACCAAGGCTGCCATCCACTTCCTTACCAAATCTCTGGTAAAGGAATTTGAGCCAAAAGGCATCACAGTCAATGCCATTGCCCCCGGTTTCATCCAGACGCCCTGGCATGAGAACCGCACACCGGAAAGCTACGAACGCATCAACCGAAAGATCGCACTGCACAGATTCGGTGAGATCAAAGACGTGGCAGATATGGCGTACAGTATACTTACCAATAACTACATGAATGGAAGTATTGTGGACATCCATGGCGGGTATGATTATTTCTGATAAAGTTCAACAGAAGAAATACCATACGGTGTCGGATAGCTGCGTTTCCTGTAAAAAATATGCGATGAAATATAAGCATAAATAATAAGAAAAGACTTGACTTAGGCATGTCATATGTGATAAACTTGACAAGCGACATGGAAGTTAGGTCTTTTTTTTATGCCCGAAAAGATGACGGATACATCGTCCGGCATGAGGAAAATGACCATGCAAATGAAAACACTGGAGGTGGAAGTTGTGCGCGTTAAGATTACATTAGCATGTACCGAGTGCAAGCAGCGTAACTACAATATGACTAAGGAGAAAAAGAACCATCCTGAGAGAATGGAAACTCAGAAATATTGTAAGTTCTGCCGCAAACACACTCTGCATAAGGAAACAAAGTAATCCAAGGTAACTGGACGAAACAGTTACTCACAGAGAATTGTGAGGTCAGGCTATGCAAGGAAATGAAAAATCTGCTGGCAAGAGCCAGAAGAAGAGTTGGTTTCAGGGACTTCAGTCAGAATTCAGGAAGATTGTCTGGACAGACCGCAATGAACTGATTAAACAGACTATCGTGGTAGTTTGTGTGTCAATCGTGCTTTGCGTACTGATCAGCGTCATGGATTCATTTATTCTCGAAGGCATTAATCTTTTAATGAAATAAGGATAAGGTGATTGTATGTCAGAAGCGAAATGGTATGTTGTCCATACTTATTCCGGGTATGAGAACAAAGTAAAAGTCGATATTGAAAAAACCATCGAAAACAGACACCTGGAAGACCAGATCCTTGAAGTTCGTGTTCCGCTGCAGGAAGTGGCTGAGCTGAAAAACGGGGCTCTGAAACAGGTTCAGAAGAAAATGTTTCCTGGCTATGTACTTCTCAACATGGTTATGAATGACGATACATGGTATGTTGTCCGTAATACCAGAGGTGTGACAGGCTTCGTTGGACCAGGGTCCAAGCCGGTACCGTTGACCGAGGAAGAGATGCTTCCTCTTGGTATCAAGAAAGAGGAAATTCAGGTCGATTTCGCAGAGGGTGATACAGTTGTTGTCACAGGCGGTGCATGGAAAGATACCGTTGGTGTTATCACTGCCCTTAATGTGCAGAAACAGACAGCAACGATCAATGTTGAACTTTTCGGCCGCGAAACGCCGGTAGAAATTAGTTTCGCAGAAATCAAACAGATGTAACAAGCAAAGGTAACAATATCGTGGGAGGGACCATAAACCCCCGCCAATACCACATAGGAGGTGCCGAAAAATGGCAAAGAAAGTAACAGGATATATCAAATTACAGATTCCGGCTGGTAAAGCAACTCCAGCACCACCTGTAGGTCCAGCTCTTGGACAGCACGGTGTAAATATCGTTCAGTTCACAAAAGAGTTCAATGCAAGAACAGCAGATCAGGGAGACTTAATCATTCCTGTAGTTATCACTGTTTATGCAGACAGAAGTTTCAGCTTCATAACCAAAACTCCGCCGGCTGCAGTTCTTCTTAAGAAAGCTGCTAAGATCAAATCCGGTTCCGGCGTACCGAACAAGACAAAAGTTGCTAAGGTTACTAAAGCTCAGGTTCAGGAAATCGCTGAACTTAAGATGAAAGACTTAAATGCAGCATCCCTCGAAGCAGCTATGAGCATGATCGCTGGTACTGCAAGAAGTATGGGAATCGAAGTAGTTGATTAATTTTAATATTAAATAGTAAGTGGGAGGGCGTTCCCCGCAAATACCACAGGAGGTTATAGAAATGAAACGAGGAAAGAAATACGTGGAAGCTGCTAAAGCAGTAGACCGCGCTACATTATATGATACCGCAGAAGCTATCAGCTTAGTTAAAAAAGCTGCAGTTGCTAAATTTGACGAAACTATCGAAGTTCATATCCGTACAGGCTGCGATGGACGTCATGCAGACCAGCAGATCCGTGGTGCAGTAGTTCTGCCACATGGTACTGGTAAAAAAGTTCGCGTTTTAGTCTTCGCTAAAGATGCTAAAGCTGAAGAAGCAAAAGCAGCAGGTGCTGAATTCGTAGGAGCTGAGGACCTTATTCCGAAGATCCAGAACGAAGGATGGTTAGACTTTGACGTTGTTGTTGCAACTCCAGATATGATGGGTGTTGTAGGTCGTCTTGGTCGTGTACTTGGACCGAAAGGTTTAATGCCAAACCCGAAAGCTGGTACAGTAACAATGGACGTTACTAAAGCAGTTCACGATATCAAAGCAGGTAAGATTGAGTACCGTCTTGATAAAACCAACATTATTCATGTTCCGGTTGGTAAAGCATCCTTTACAGAGGAACAGTTAAGCGACAACTTCCAGACGCTGATCGATGCTATCGTTAAGGCTAGACCAAGCACACTGAAAGGTCAGTATTTAAAGAGCGTTGTTATTGCTCCGACAATGGGACCTGGTGTGAAGATCAACCCAATGAAATTAGCATAATAGATTTTAGCAATTTAAGACTCTCGGAGATGCTCCGGGGGTCTTTTTGCGTTTCTTTTTGGGGGTGGCGGGTATGGGGACGCACAGGAAAATATTTGTTTTCTGATACGGCTGCGGAGGCAGGAATACTAAGCTTCCGGAAATTTGCTAAAACCATGCCATAAAAATTCAAACTCGCTTCGCTCAGACAGTGAATTTTTCCGGCATAACGCAAATTCCCGGAAGCTAAGTATTGCTACACCTCCTGTAGATGTATCAGAAAACAAATATTTTCCTGTGCTGTACAATGGTAATGGTTTCGCGGGCGAGGGAAAACGGAAAGGTATTGGATATAGGGAGAAAGATGCAATGTATGGGTGTGCAGGAATGGAAGATTACAGGATTGGGTAGGGGTGTGTTATAGTAGGGGGATGAATTAGAGATTTGTCAGATATATTTTTTCTGAGCAATGTTATAGAGGCAGACAGGAGGCGTTATTGTGGCTGGCAGGAGACAGAAAAAGAGCGGTAGAAGAAGTTATGCATGGAGATATCGGGGCAGGATTGTGGCTTGTGTGTTTGTTGAGGTGATCATTATCTGTGCGCTGGTTATCATGATCGGATGGAATAAGGGCGTGAAGGAGTGGTTTGAGCAGTTTGAGCAGCCGGTTCTGAAGGAAGTGGATATCAGTGGAATTAACAGTCCGAATGCGATCCTGATGCAGGCCAGGGGAGGTAAGATTCTGGGTGAGATTAACGGGGAGGCTCAGATTTATCCGGCTTCTATGACGAAGATTATGACTGTGATACTGGGGATTGAGAATTTTGATAATCTGGATGAGAAGATTACTCTGACGGATGAGATGTTCGCCGGATTGTATGAGCAGGATGCTACGCAGGCAGGTTTTCAGCCGGGGGAAGAGGTCCGGGTGATTGATCTTCTCTATGGTGCGATGTTGCCTTCGGGGGCAGAGTGCTGTATTGCGCTGGCAGATACAATCAGTGGTTCAGAGGCGGATTTTGCGGAGCTGATGAATAAGAAAGCAAGGAAGCTTGGAATGGAGAATACTCATTTCTGTGATTCTACAGGGCTGCATAATCCGGATCATTACAGTACGGTTAAGGATATGGCTGTTTTGATGAAGTATTGCATTAAGAATGATACGTTTCGTGAGATTGTGGAGACCTCCAGACATTCTACCGGAGTTACAAATATCCACCCGGATGGAATTACTTACTACAGTACAATGTTTAAAAATCTGTCTGATCCGACAGTCACAGGTGGAAAAATCCTCGGTGGCAAGACCGGCTATACCAGTGAGGCAGGGCACTGTCTGGTGAGTTTTGCGGAGATTGAGGGCAGGGAATATATCTTTGTTTCCGCAGGTGCTTCCGGAGCAGATGGAAATACGATTCCGCATATTCAGGATGCTGTGACTGTTTATAACAGGGTTGGTGCGGCGATTGAGGCGAAGATGAATGATAATAATAAATAAAATCTCCCACAAATTGTGACGCACATTGATATGCTACCCTCATATAGGACAATGAAATATAAAAGTCCTATATGGGGG
>NZ_JAJDMJ010000078.1:0-11766 GCF_020593585.1 Blautia sp. DFI.6.71 | reverse complement strand
TAGACCCTTATAGGGTCAAAGCAAACCACCGGCTAAGCCGGTGGTCGTGATTATATCATTATAAAAAGAATCTATAAAACTTCCAGACAGGACAAAACTGTATCGAAGAATCATTAAGAAAGCAAAAACAGCAGAAACTATGCTGACAAGGAGTGAATGAAAATGGGGAATTATACCAGAGAAGAAATATTACAGATGGCTGAGGAGGAAGACGTGGAATTTATCCGTCTTCAGTTCACAGATATGTTCGGAACGCTGAAAAACATTGCCATAACTGCCCGGGAACTTCCCCGTGCGCTGGATAACCGATGTATTGTAGATGGTTCTTTTATCGCAGGAATCGCAGGAGAATCCGAACCGGATATGTACTTAAGACCGGATCTTGACACTTTTGCAATTCTCCCATGGAGACCACAGCAGGGCAAAGTTGCCAGACTGTTATGCGATATCTATTGTCCGGACGGAACCCCTCATGAGAGAAGTCCGAGATATATCCTGAAGAAAACCGCCCGGGAGGCAAAGAAGGAGGGATACACCTGTCTGGTAGATCCGGAATGTGAATTTTTCCTTTTTCATACAGATGATAACGGAGTTCCGACTACTGTAACACATGAAAAGGCCGGATATCTGGATGTCAGCCCTGTGGATCTGGGTGAAAACGCAAGACGTGATATTGTATTAAATCTGGAAGACATGGGGATTGAGGTAGAATCTTCTCACCATGAAACTGCTCCTGCACAGCACGAAGTAGATTTCAAATACGGTGAAGTCCGTACGATTGCAGATCGGATCATGTCATTTAAGATGACGGTCCGTACCATTGCCAAACGCCATGGACTTCATGCGACATTTATGCCGAAACCAAGGGCAGAAGTAAACGGCTCCGGAATGCACATTCATTTCTCCTTATTTAAAGATGGAAGAAATGTATTCGTCAATCCGGGAAATCCACAGGAATTAAGCGAAGAAGCTTATTACTTCGTAGGAGGTCTTCTGGCTCACAGCAAAGAGATGGCACTGATCACCAATCCTATCGTAAATTCCTACAAACGTCTGGTTCCGGGCTATGAAGCACCGACAGAACTGACATGGACAAAGAACAACCAGAATTCACTGGTAAGAATTCCGGGATCCAGAGGTATGGAGACAAGGATCGAACTGAGAAGTCCGGATGCAGCAGCAAATCCGTATCTGGTATTTGCAGTATGTCTGGCAGCAGGACTGGATGGAATCAATAAGAAGATTTATCCGACTAAGTCCTCCAGCAGAGAGTTATCCGAAACAGACCAGAAAACAATGAAGATTGAGAATCTTCCGGGAAATTTAAACGAAGCAATTGATTACTTCGAACAGAGTGACTGGATCAAAGAAGTACTTGGAACAGAATTTTGTAAAGAATACGCAGCAGCCAAGAAAAAAGAATGGCTGCGCTATACAAGAGAAATTTCAGCCTGGGAAATCGAGGAATACTTATACAGAATTTAACCGAATCAAACAAGTCCCCTGTAGAAATTGTAAAAAGCAATAAGCAGTGGGTGGGGACTTGTTTGTATCAGGAGGAGCGAAGCTCCTTCTGATAAACTGCGAAGCAGTTATTCGGTTATGAGCAAGTAGCGAAGCGGATTGCGAACATCCGCTTGATCAAAATCAAACAAGTCCCCTGCGGAGGTTGTAAAAAGCAATAAGCAGTGGACGGGAACCCAGGCTGTAACAGAAATAGGAGTGGCAGAGTTATGAGCAGCAGCATTGTGATTGCGTTACCGAAAATTGAAGACGCAAAGAAAATCCGCACAATACTTAACAGACATGGGCTCACAGTAGCTTCTGTCTGCAGCTCTGTCTCTAATGCGCTGGCCAGTATCTCAGAGCTTGACAGTGGTGTCCTGATATGTGGGTATAAGTTGACAGATGCCTATTATAAAGACGCTCTCGATAACCTGCCACAGTATTTTGAAATGTTGCTTCTGGCCTCTCAGCGTATTATAGATGAAGCACCGAATTCCGTCAGCACTGTACAGATGCCGATGAAAGCAAGCGTACTGATAGATACGGTCAATGACATGCTCTATCATCTGGAACGCCGGATCAAAAAAGAAAAAAAGAAACCAAAGCCCAGATCAGAAAAAGAACAGAATTATATCTCGAATGCCAAACGTCTTCTTATGGAAAAAAACCAGATGACAGAAGACGAAGCGTACAGACATATTCAGAAATGCAGCATGGATTCAGGAACCAATATGGTAGAAACAGCACAGATGCTGCTTATGTTGATGTATGACGAAGTTTGATCAAGAGTTTATGAAATAATGAAATCGAACATGTTTGTTGAAGGAATCCGTTGCAGACAGGATTCATTTGTTTGAAAAATTAGAATGCAATTTGTTGTATTCATAAATAAAATATCCGAAATAATTAGTGAAATTTTGTAAAAAATAACTCTATTATTTTGATAGAAGATGTGGTAATATACAAAATATATTTTTAGTCATATTTTATATAGAAAGAACACAAACCCAAAATAGATAATGACAGGAAGAATGATTACAAAGGCGTAATCAGAGAGTCCAGGGGACAACTATCCCCGGATTTTCTGATTACGCCTTTTTGATATTCAAGGAGTAAAAGAATGATAAAGTCATTTGCATCTGCGCAGACTGATTTTTGAAGACAGACTCCGTCGGACATATCACAAAGGTTTACAGAAAAGAAGAAATGGAGGATGAGGAAATGGAATTTATGGATGGAACATGGAAAAAAGAAATCAATACCTGGGAGGAACTCGTAGGTAATAATCTCCTGAACCAGGAAGCCGTAATCGAAGGCGCTGTTCACAGCATCCGTAATATGGGTGATGTGGCATTTATCATTCTTAGAAGAAGGGAAGGCTTATTCCAGACAGTCTATGAAAATGAAATGGCAAATGTTTCCATTCATGAATTGAAGGAAGCAATGACGATCAGGGTGAAAGGAATCCTGCATGAAGAGGAGAGAGCACCCCACGGAAGAGAGCTTCGTATTCGTCATATTGATATTTTATCAACACCGGCAGAGCCACTTCCAATGGCAATCGACAAATGGAAACTGAACACTTCCCTGGAAGCAAAATTAAACTACAGACCGATTTCCCTGAGAAACATTCAGGAGCGTTCCAAATTTAAAATCCAGGAGGCACTGACAAAAGCATTCCGTGATTATCTTTACGGACAGGGATTCACAGAAATCCATACTCCAAAGATCGGAGCCAGAGGAGCAGAGGGTGGGGCAAACCTTTTCAAATTTAGCTACTTCCACAAACCTGCAGTACTTGCGCAGAGCCCACAGTTCTACAAACAGATGATGGTTGGCGTATTTGACAGAGTATTTGAGACAGGTCCTGTATTCCGTGCTGAGAAACATAATACCAAACGTCACTTAAATGAATACACCAGTCTGGACTTCGAGATGGGATATATTGACAGCTTCGAAGAAATTATGGCAATGGAAACAGGATTCCTCCAGTATGCCATGAACCTTCTGAAAACAGAATATGCAAAAGAAGTACAGATTTTGAAGCTTGAGATTCCGGATGTATCCAAAATCCCGGCAGTCCGTTTCGATGTAGCCAAGGAACTGGTATCACAGAAATATAACCGTAAGATCAGAAATCCATTTGACCTGGAGCCGGAAGAAGAAGCACTGATCGGACAGTATTTCAAAGAAGAATATGGCTCAGATTTCGTATTTGTCACACATTATCCGTCAAAGAAACGTCCATTCTATGCAATGGATGATCCGGAAGACGCAAGATTTACCTTAAGCTTTGACCTGTTATTCAAAGGTCTTGAGATCACAACAGGCGGACAGCGTATCCATGATTACAACATGTTGGTACAGAAAATTGAAGACAGAGGTATGACGCAGGAAGGCATGGAACAGTATCTGGATACCTTCAAACATGGTATGCCGCCTCACGGTGGACTGGGAATTGGTCTGGAACGTCTGACCATGCAGCTTATCGGTGAAGAGAATGTTCGTGAAACCTGTCTCTTCCCGCGAGATATGAACCGTCTGGAACCGTAAATAAGTCAGAAACTTGGAAAGCTGCCTATATATTGACCGGGAAACGGCAGGTTGATTCCGGGCAGAAAGAAATAAAAGCAATATAGAATGTTACAGGCAGTATATATAAGGAGAAAATCATGGCAAAGATCATAGATGATGAAACAATGGAAAATGTCTGCATCCTGGCCAAGCTTTCCCTCTCGGAAGAAGAAAAGGAAAAAGCAAAAGCTGAAATGCAGAAAATGCTTGATTATGTAGAGAAACTGGATGAACTGGATACATCGGAAGTAGAGCCTATGTCCCATATTTTCCAGGACGAAAACGTATTTCGTGAGGATGTTGTCACAAACGGAGATAACAAAGAAGCAATGCTGGCAAATGCACCGAAGGCAAAAGAAGGACAGTATCAGGTTCCGAAAACCATAGGATAGGAGACAGGACAATGGAGTTGGAGAAATTAACAGCCCTGCAGCTTGGGGAAAAAATAAAACAGCGTCAGGTCAGCGTCCTGGATGGAGTAAAAACTGTTTTCGCACAGATCGAGAAACAGGATTCAGAAGTACACGCTTATCTTGACACATATAAAGAAGAAGCATACAAACGCGCAGAAGAAGTACAGAAAGGCATCGAGGATGGTACTTATACCAGTCCTCTTGCAGGTGTACCGATCGCGATCAAAGATAATATCTGTATTAATGGAAAGAAAACTACCTGTGCATCAAAGATTCTTGAGAATTTTGTGCCTCAGTATAATGCAGAAGTCATTGACCGTCTGGAAAAAGCCGGACTGGTCATTATCGGAAAAACAAACATGGATGAATTTGCCATGGGAAGTACCACAGAGACTTCCGCTTATGGCATCACCAGAAACCCATGGAATCTGGAACATGTACCAGGTGGTTCTTCAGGTGGTTCCTGTGCAGCAGTAGCAGCAGGAGAAACTTATCTGGCACTTGGTTCAGATACAGGCGGATCTATCCGTCAGCCAAGTTCCTACTGTGGTGTAACCGGAATTAAACCAACCTATGGAACAGTATCCCGTTATGGTCTTGTAGCTTATGCATCTTCCCTGGATCAGATCGGACCTGTAGGAAAAGACGTATCTGACTGTGCAGCTCTTCTGGAGATCATCGCAGGACATGATACAAAAGACAGCACATCCATGAAAAGAGACGACCTCCAGTTTTCAAAAGAACTGACCGGAGACATCAAAGGAATGAAATTCGGCGTTCCTGAAGAATACCTTGCAGAAGGACTTGATCCAGAAGTAAAGGCATCCTTTATGAGCGTTCTCGATACACTGAAAGAACTGGGAGCAGAAGTAGAATTCTTCTCCATCAAGACCATGGAATACATGATTCCGGCTTATTACATTATTGCCAGTGCAGAAGCAAGCTCCAACCTGGAACGTTTCGATGGTGTTAAATACGGTTTCCGTGCAGCAGAATATGAAGGTCTTCACGACATGTACAAAAAGACCAGAACAGCAGGTTTCGGTGAGGAAGTAAAACGCCGTATTATGCTTGGTTCCTTCGTGTTAAGCTCCGGTTATTATGATGCATACTATCTGAAGGCACTCCGCACAAAAGCCCTGATCAAGAAAGAATTTGACCAGGCATTTGGCAAATATGATGTGCTCCTTGCACCTGCATCTCCATTTACAGCACCGAAGATCGGTGAAAGCTTAAAAGATCCCCTTGCCATGTATCTTGGAGATATCTACACAGTAGCAGTCAATCTCTGCGGTCTTCCGGGAATTACAGTTCCATGCGGAAAAGACCAAAAAGGTCTCCCAATCGGTATCCAGATGATCGGGGACTGCTTCATGGAAAAGAAAATCCTGCGTGCAGCACACGCCTATGAAACCAGCCGCGGCTCCTTTGCCGTGCCAGGAGAAGGAGGCACCAGATAATGAAACAGTACGAAACAGTCATAGGACTTGAAGTCCATGTAGAACTTGCAACAAAAACAAAAATTTTCTGCGGATGCTCCACTGAATTCGGAGGAGCACCCAATACACATACATGCCCGGTCTGCACAGGTATGCCGGGTTCCCTGCCTGTATTAAATAAGAAAGTAGTAGAGTTTGCCCTGAAAGCAGGTCTTGCAGCAAACTGCCAGATCCATCAGTACTGCAAATTTGACCGTAAGAACTATTTCTATCCGGACAACCCACAGAACTATCAGATCTCTCAGTTATATCTGCCAATCTGTCATGACGGATGGGTAGAGATTGAAACCTCTGCAGGCAAAAAGAAAATCCGCATCCATGAAATGCATATGGAAGAGGATGCAGGTAAACTGATTCATGATGAATGGGAAGACTGCTCTCTGGTAGACTATAACCGAAGCGGTGTCCCGTTGATCGAGATCGTATCCGAGCCGGATATGAGAAGCTCTGAGGAAGTAATCGCCTATCTTGAAAAACTCCGTTGTATGATGCAGTATCTGGGTGTATCAGACTGTAAGCTTCAGGAAGGCTCCATGCGTGCAGACGTTAACCTTTCTGTCCGTGAAGTGGGAGCAGAAGAATTCGGTACCAGAACAGAGATGAAGAACCTGAACTCTTTCAAAGCCATTGCCAGAGCAATCGAAGGCGAAAGAGAACGTCAGATTGAACTGATCGAAGAAGGCAAGGCAGTTACACAGGAGACACGCCGTTGGGATGACAACAAAGAATATTCTTACGCCATGCGTTCCAAGGAAGATGCCAAAGACTACAGATATTTCCCTGATCCAGATCTGCCCCCAATCCATATCTCTGATGCATGGATTGAAAAGATCAAAGCAGAACAGCCGGAGCTTCGCGAAGTGAAACAGGCCCGTTATCAGGAAGAGTACGGACTTCCGGCATACGATGCGGGAATCCTCACAGAATCCCGCCATCTTGCAGGTCTTTTTGAAGAAACAGCAGCAATCTACGGAAATGCAAAGAAGACAGCAAACTGGTTTATGGGTGAGGTACTCCGTCTGACGAAAGATAAAGCTATGGATCCGGAACAGGTATCTTTCTCACCGAAGCATCTTGCAGATCTTCTGGTAATGGTAGAAAAATCCGAAGTCAGCCCTCAGAATGCCAAAAAAGTCTTTGAGAAAGTCTTTGAGGAAGACATTGATCCTGTAGCCTACATTGAGGAACATGGTCTGAAGATTGTAGAAGACACAGGACTTCTGGAAGAAACCATCAACAGGATCCTGGATGCTAACCCAGGACCACTTTCAGAACTTCTGGGAGGTAAAGATAAAGTCATGGGCTTCTTTGTAGGTCAGATCATGAAAGAGATGAAAGGCAAGGCAAATCCTGCAAGCGTCCGCGAGACACTAATGAAAGAAGTAGAGAAGCGCAAATAAAATAAATCACCCCGGACATTATGCCCGGGGTAAAAAATGTTACTGTTCACTCTGTTCACAGCAACACGCTTCGCGATGCAAAAAATATGAACCTCCTTGTACAAAGCACAAGGAGTATCGTTTGCTTCGCAAACTTAATTTATGCTAATCGCATAAATTCGCACAGTATGTCTCGGGTTTTCTGTGACCTTCGCTCACAAAAAACACCTCGCGGGATATTACCAGTGAACAGTAATGTTAATATTAAAAATTATTCTCAGAAAACACTTTGAGACTTTACATTATTAAATAATTAAGTATAATAAAACTCGAACAAAATATATTTGCAAAGAAGACACAAATAGAAATGGAAAGGCAAAGCAGCAGCCTGCTGTAGACAGGTATATAAAAACTGCGAAACATGCCAGGGAGGAAATCAAACATGGTAACAGTAAACCACAACTATCTGAAATTACCGGGAAGCTATCTGTTTTCCACAATTGGAAAAAAAGTAAAAGCATATAAAGAAGCCAACCCACAGGCAAACGTGATCTCACTGGGAATCGGTGATGTAACCCAGCCTCTGGCTCCGGCAATCATTGAGGCACTTCATAAATCTGTAGATGAAATGGGTGATGCAGCTACTTTTCATGGTTATGCACCGGATCTTGGTTATGAATTCTTAAGATCTGCTATTGCAAAGAACGACTACAAAGACAGAGGCTGTGACATTGAAGCAGATGAAATCTTTGTCTCTGACGGTGCAAAGAGCGATTCCGGAAATATCCAGGAAATATTCGGACTGGATAACAAGATTGCAGTGTGCGACCCTGTATACCCAGTATATGTAGATACAAACGTAATGGCAGGCCGTACAGGAGAATACAACAAAGAACGTGGCAACTTTGATAACGTAATCTATATGCCATGTACAGCATCCAACGGCTTCCTTCCGGAATTCCCGGAAGAAGTACCGGATCTTATCTACCTTTGCTTCCCGAACAACCCGACCGGTGGTGCGATCACCAAACCGCAGCTTCAGGAATGGGTAGACTATGCAAATAAAAACGGTTCTGTAATTATCTATGATGCAGCATACGAAGCATACATCTCCGAAGAAAATGTACCGCACAGCATCTATGAGTGCGAAGGAGCAAGAACCTGCGCCATCGAACTGCGCAGCTTCTCCAAAAATGCAGGTTTCACAGGTGTCCGCCTCGGCTTTACAGTTGTACCAAAGGATCTGGTCCGTGACGGCGTAGATCTCCACAGTCTCTGGGCAAGACGTCATGGCACTAAATTCAACGGTGCTCCATACATCGTACAGCGTGCAGGAGAGGCTGTATACTCTCCAGAAGGAAAAGCACAGCTGAAAGAACAGGTAGGCTACTATATGAGCAACGCCAAAGCCATCTACGAAGGTCTGGCATCAGCAGGCTATTCCGTATCCGGTGGCGTAAACGCTCCATATATCTGGCTGAAAACACCTGATAAGATGACTTCCTGGGAGTTCTTTGACTATCTCCTTGAAAAAGCCAACATCGTAGGAACTCCGGGCTCAGGATTCGGTGCTCATGGTGAGGGATTCTTCCGTCTCACTGCGTTTGGAACACATGAGAATACACTGGAAGCAATTGAACGAATTAAGAATCTGTAAGCAGCTTCCTGATAGGGACGAGTGGGATTATAATTTCGCAAAATTTAACCGAATCAAGTAAGTTCCCTGTGGAGCAGTTATTCGGTGTAGAGCTGCGTAGCGAAGCGGATGATTTTATCCACTTGACTATGAAAATGAAAAACGGCAGGACGAAAATCCTTGAAAATCAAGGGTTTCGGACCTGTCGTTTCTATTTTATAAAAATATATATGGAATTTGATTACTATTTAAGTATTAATGTTGTTTTCTGAGATAATCTGTCGAATTTGTTCCTTTGCAACTGCCATAAAAAATACTCCTTTTCGATAAGAATTGTCATATCTGAATTCTTACCAAAAAGGAGTTATTTTTTAACAAAAACACAAACTATTTTACACTACCTGATATCCAGTACCAGCGTTATTGATTCCACAGGGGCTTGGGGGTGTAGCCACCAAATATTATTTGTTTTCGTTTTCGAAGCCATGCCGAGTTCTTTCTGAGTGAGATGATTTTTCTGTCTTAACATCAGCTGGAACGTAGCTGATAATGTAGTGGTGACTTTTGATATCTTCACGTTTCTCATTTTTGTAAAAATGAGCATTTGTCAGTTCGCATTCCTTGTCAAAAGACACCGGATCACAGTTCAGTCCATCCATATAAAACTCTTTTCGCAGGATGCTTCGTCTGGATTCATCTACAATCTCCGTCATACTAAAAATATCTCCATCATTTCAAAAGAGAATGACGGAGATATTTCGCCTTATTTATTCTTGTAGTAACCAATCGGCTATATCGTGAATTTGGATTCCTTCATAGCTATATTGGGGATGTTTGGTTCTGGCAATAATCATTTTCGGATAAGCATCTCGAATCTGAAGCAGAGGAGAGCGTTCTCTCTCAAATGTTTCCTGCCCGGAAATGTTGTCGCTGACCTGAATATAAAACTTCTCGCTACCTCTCTGAGCAACAAAGTCGATTTCCTTTTGATAAAGCTTGCCGACATAAACATCATATCCACGGCGAAGAAGCTCGATGCATACGATGTTTTCATATACTCTGCCATAATCCATATTTCTGCTCCCCAGTATTGCATATCGAATACCGCTGTCACACAAATAGAACTTTTCAGAGCTTTCAAGGTATTTCTTACCTCGGATGTCGTATCTCTTAATATCATAAAATACAAAAGCATTGCACAAATACTTAATGTATTTGCCGACGGTTACATGATTGGTTGGAGTTTCATTTGCTGTCAGTAGCTGACTGATCTTATTAGGAGAAGTCAGGTTGCTGATATTATCCATAAGGAACTCGCTCAGACGTTGTAAAACCAAAGTGTCAGGGAGATTATATTTCTGTACCAAATCCCTTGTAACAATAGTTTCGTAGACCTCTTTGATATAGTTTGTTCTGTCTTTTTCGGTTCTATAAGCATAGGAACCTGCTAAACCGCCCTTAATAGCGTACTCATCAAAGAGCTTATCTTTGTCACTGATATCATCATAATATTGGCAATATTCCTGGAAGCTGAAAGGAAACACATGAATTTCAATATAGCGTCCGGTAAACAGAGTTGCCAGATCCGCACTCAACAGGAAAGCATTAGAGCCTGTTACATAGATGTCGTATTTTCCCTTAGAGTACAGGCTGTTGATTGCCAGCTCAAACTTGGGACACATCTGAACCTCGTCTACAAACAGGTAGTTCGTTTTGCCTTCCTGATAATGTTCTTCCACATAGGAGTGTAAGGCATGGTATTCCTTGATTTCTTCATATGCTAAATCCATGAAGTCAATGAAGATAATATTGATGTTTTCAAAGTTGTTTTTCAGATACGCAATATATGCCTGCATCAGTTTAGACTTACCAGATCGACGAATACCCGTGATGATCTTGATGTCAGGAGTGCCATTCAGTTCAATGATTCTATCGAGATATTTTGCTCTCGTGATTGTTTTCATTTAGTCACCCACTTTCAAAAATTGAAGTTTTTTCATTTTTCGAAACCGCTTTGTTGTACTTAGTATACTGTCTGCTAATAGTATATGCAAGATGTCGCTTTCAAAAACACAAATTTTTTTATTTTTTGAAAGTGAAAACTATGTATAGGCAACCCGATTCTTTACTTAATTTCAGAAAAAAAGTAAAAAAATTTGCTTTTGACCACTGTAAAACATGCTCTGAGCATTATGAAGAACTTGCACAGGAACAGAATATTGCTCTGGCTAATTTCCGGCGGAAGAAATTATCACAAACCGGAATACGGGGAAGCAATGGAAATATAAAGTATCTTACTTTTGATGAAACTTCCTATCTGGCAAAGGTCAGCAGAAGCATGATCAACAAATGGGCGGATAAAGGAAAGTTTACGGTAATAAAAGTTGGCAGTCGGGTTAGGATCCGTCGGGATGAATTTGAGGACTGGATGGAACAAAGAGATTTGGAAAGGAGCATGCAATAATATGGCATCCTTTTCATGTTCCTTAATTATTAGCTGGAGCAAACAACCAGCTAACTTTCAGAGCTTTACAGAGCTTTACAGAGGGGGTATTCAGAATAACTCAAATTGAATAACTGCGCGTCGCATTCTCGTTACTTCCAGTGATGAGTTATACGGCTTGAATGAAAAAGTAAATTCTACATTCTAATATACTCTTGCAAGGTAGAATTAAAAAATACATTTAACCGATGAGTTATACGCGCTTGAATGAAAAAGTAAATTCTACATTCTAATATACCTTGATTTTATGCGGGAT
>NZ_JAJDMJ010000077.1:0-12091 GCF_020593585.1 Blautia sp. DFI.6.71 | reverse complement strand
GCAAAAATATCTGTGACATACTGTCTGGCAACAGCAGTAATACAATCCAGATAAGACGCTGAAATGTCAGCGGTTCCAAACCGCAGAATCTGCTCTACGGTAGATTCTTCAATCTTTACTCCGAAGTTGTCCAGAACAGCGTTTTTAGCGGCAATCATGCATTGGTTTACGCCAAACTTTTCTGTCCAGCACCGGCTTTCCTGTGCTTTCTTATTATTGATATACAGAATGTTCATGGTTCCGTTGCCGATATCTGCAAGAAGATTTGTCCCCTTGAAATCTCCAAGTCGGTTTACGATAGCCGGATATCCCTGCGGGTAAAGGCTGCATCCCACAAAACGGAGATGATACTCTTTGCTGTTAAATCGGTAATGGACTTCTGGATTCTGGAGCAGATAGGAACGGAAATCTTCTCTCTGGTTTCTGATCCATGTCAGAGGAAGCCCGGCAGCCAGATGAACGTCTGCTTCACGGATGGAAAAGACATTCAGTTCCCTTGCAATCGCCATGAGAGTTAGAAGATAATATTCTTCGTCCATAGCTTTATCTGGGATAAATTCTTTGTGTCCTTCGCCAATCCGGTAGTAAATGCCGTTATATTCCAGAATATTCCCGGTGAAGATGGGTTCTGTTTCATAGGCTTTGATTCCGGTTGGTGTGACGGTATTTGCTGTTTTCATGTTGCCGTAGCCGTGATCTACAGCAATGATTTTTGTGTTTCTGAGTTCTCGCATAAAAAACACCTCCATTTTCGTATTGATTAATTCAGCAGGCTGTACCGGTGTGGTACTGCTTTGCTGTGAGATAAGCATACGAAAGTTGGAGGAAAAAGACATTGAGGGAAAATTGAGTTGGAATTGAAAAATAGGATATAATTTTGTAAAATAGAGCAATTTCTTTAGTTTTTTATAGCCCTGCATTTTTTTGTTATAAACGTTCATTAAATGTTGACATGTTATTATATAAATAGTAAAATTGTACAATAAAATGTGGAAAGTTGGATGGAATTTATTGAATTATAATAAAACTAATCGTACTTAACTGGCGGCTTATGTATTTGTAGAACTTAGAATAATAGAAAATTTAAAATATTATCAATTTTTACAGCTGTTGCAATGCTTTCAGTAGGAACAACAGTTTTTGCAAGTCCTTAACTGTTGTTTGATAAGGAGTGTAGTTTTATACAAATAGTGATATTATTGCAAAAAACTAGGATTTTATAAAAATAAAAAAATCAAGTCTATAGCTGTTTGAAGTGAGGAGAAAAGCGTATGAGAAATGTGTTGGCAACGGACATAAAAAACAATATTCGAAGCATTCGCTTTATTTTGGGGATTTTTCTAATCGTTTCGGCTACCCTGATGTCTGAGCATGAGATGTTGCAGAAGATCATAAATGCAGGCGGATCTGCAGAAGGACCAGGCTGGTTCGTAGCATACACCTATTGTATGAACAGCGTTAATATGCTTCTGTTTGTTCCCATTGCCGTTGCTTTTGCGGGTGGAGAGAATACGGAGGCTGAGCTGCACAGTCGTTTTTTTCTGTTCAGTTATATCCGTTCAGGGAGAAAACAGTATCTCGTAGGAAAAGCAGCAGGATTGTTGGTCTCCGGAGGTTTGACAGCTTTTTTAGCCATGGTGTTCCTTCTTGTAATCTGTATACTGAGGTTCGGTCAGTATCCTTCTCTGATTGACGGAAATTATGAGATGGCAGTGCTTGTGGGCAGAACGGCGGTAAGCTTTCTGAGATTGTTTTTAAATGGCGCTTTTTGGGCGCTAATTGGCGGTACGTCGGCTGTCATAACAAAAAATCGCTATATGTCCTATGCCGTTCCTTTTATTCTTTATTATGTCCTGACCGTATTTCAGGAGCGTTACTATCAAAAAGCATTCTTTCTGAGTCCCCGCTATTGGGCGGCGTCTATTTACTACAATGATATCTTCTGCATTGCTATATTAGCGGTTGGAAGTTTTTTAACGGCACTGATCTTTATGTGCGCAATAGAAAGAAGGTTGCGGTATGCGTGATATTAAACAGGCTTTTTGGATTGCAGGCCAGAATTTCTATGGATGGAAAAAAAGTCCGAGGATCTGGATGACCTTTATTTTGGCAGCTATATTATGTCTGATGCTGTCGGATCAGATTATTTCCCATGCGATAAAATATGAGACAATCCTTCAGGTATTCGAGCCGTTTATTTGGACATATGGGGATGCATCCTCTGTTATGCTGTCCTCCCTGCTTTTAATCCTGCTCTTTGCGGACATGCCATTTATCAGTCAGGCAACTCCGTATTGGCTTGTACGCACAAAACGGAAGATATGGCTTGCGGGTCAGATTATCTATGTGATCCTGGCGACTGTGATCTATAATATTTTTTTGGCTGTGATGCTTGGAATTATGGGAGCTCCCTTTTCCTTTACGGGAAATGTGTGGAGCGAAACAGCGGCAATGTTGGGCTATGGCGGTGGGGAGAGCATAACCGTTCCTGTTTCCATAAAAACAATGGAAAGCTCAACTCCTTATATGTGCGCAGCAATAGTGTTTGGACTTGTACTTTTATATACTCTTTTTATCGCAGTTCTCATGTTGTTTTTAAATCTGGCTGCGGGAAATATGGCAGGGGTGATCGGTGCTTTTGCAGTCAGTCTGTATGGGCTCCTGCTGAACCCAGATGTTTTCCGGAAACTGTTTCATTTTACAGAAAGTCAGGAATATAGGGCGAACGTGTTCTGCGGCTGGCTGTCTCCGTTGAACCAAGCTACCTTTCCCATGCACAGCTTTGGTTATGATTACCTGCCAGGGATCGGGATGAGCATGTTCATATTTGCAATATTAATCATAGCGCTGATCGGCTTGTCAGCCGTCCGAATTAAGGGCTATAATTTCTCTTTTACGCAGACAAACGAATAAATGGAGGGCAAAATGGAATATGCAATCAGGTTGAAGGGACTGACAAAATCCTTTCAAAAAGAAAAAGTATTAAAGAACATTACCCATGATTTTGAAAAAGGGAAGATTCATGGGATTATGGGGTTTAACGGTTCAGGGAAAACCGTAATGTTTAAATGCATCTGTGGATTTTTACAACCTGAGAGCGGCACAGTGCTCGTAGGGGGAAAACAGATCGGGAAGGAGCTGGACTTTCCAGATTCCGTAGGCATTATCATTGAAAACCCTGGCTTCTTTCTGGATCTCAGCGGTTTTGCGAATTTAAAGAGACTGGCGTCTCTGAAACACCGTATTTCCGATGACGATGTGAGGGCGACGATGCGTGCCCTAGGGCTTGATCCTCTGTCTAAAAAGAAGGTAGGACAGTATTCTCTTGGAATGCGTGAACGTCTTGGTATCGCACAGGCAATCATGGAAGATCCGGAGCTTTTGATATTGGACGAGCCTTTTAATGGTCTGGACAAGCAGGGGGCAGGAGAGGTCTGCGAGCTTTTGCGGGGATTAAAGGAACGAGGGAAGACTATTCTTATCGCAGCACATAACATGCTGGAGATCGAATGGCTCTGCGATACGATCTGTGAGATGGATGCAGGTGTCCTGACGCAGATAAAATAAAAATACGGGGGAAAGAATATGGGAAAGGTATTAATTAAATGCATTCAAACACCAATGCAGAAATATTTTTATGATCGTTCTTTGGATTCTGTAGTTATGGTGAATGATGAAGAATATCAGATATTAAAAACTGTGGAAAAGACAAAATTGGTTCCTGATGGAGTGTTAAGACGGTTTGTGAAAAGCGGATTATTGCGTGAGACTGCGATAGAAGAAATTGAGCATCCTGAGACAGAAAACTTACATTTGTTGGCAGAACATTATATGGGCAATCTGATTTTGCAGGTAACTCAGCAGTGTAATTTGAGATGCAAATATTGTGCATATTCTGGAAACTACTATAATCGTTCCCATACGTCAAATAGGATGGATTTCGAGACAGCCAAAAAAGCAATAGACTTTTATTTGAAAAGAAGCGAAAAAGCGGATCAACTTGCATTATCATTTTATGGGGGTGAGCCTCTTCTGGAATTTGAATTGATTAAGAAATGTGTTTCCTATATTTTACAACGTAAAGGGGATAAAAAAATTCTTTTTACTATGACGACTAATGGGACTTTAATGACAGAAGATGTCATAGAATTTTTGGTAAAATATGAGTTTAATCTTATGATTAGCCTTGATGGTGATAAGAAAAGTCACGATATAAATCGAAGATTTAAAACAGGAAAAGGTTCATTTGACATTATTTTAGAAAATTTGAGTAGACTGAAAGCTTACAATGAAGAGTACTATTCAAAAGTTTTGTTTAATTGTGTTATTAGTTCTTCATCAGATCTTGAAAATATATATCGATTTTATTCGGAAGAAGAGCTGTTTGAAGCAGGGACAGTGAATTTCAATTATGTAAATCCAGTTGGTTTAAAAGATGAGACATTGTCGCGCATAACACAAAAAAATTTCAGAGTACATCGACTAGCATATATAAAGATGATTTTATCTGTATTAGAGAAGCGAAAATGGGATGCACAAAGTCGATTGTTGCGAAGAGAACTGCAAGATATTGAGTTATTATATGAACAGCTACATAGTCATGTTGCTGAAGGCAAAAAAACACATCATGGTGGTCCATGCATTCCTGCAGTTAGAAGACTATTTGTGGATACAAAAGGTGAATTTTTTCCATGTGAAAGAGTTTCGGAAGAAGATTCAGAAATGTGCATCGGAAGTTTGGATTCGGGATTTGATTTTGATAAAATGAGTTTCCTACTTAACCATGGTAAGATGATTAAAGAAAAATGTTTAGGATGTTGGAATTTGAGAATGTGTGCATATTGTTTGGTGCAAATTCCAAAAGATAATCAGATATTAACAGAAAATATGTTGCTACAGCAATGTGAAAACTCAAAAGAAAGTACACTTTTATTGCTATATAAATTGTGTATACTTGTTGAGTTTGGATATAAAGGAAATGAAAATTTGCAAGTATTAAAATAAAGGAGTGCATATGGAAAAATTAGTTGTGTTTCCATTAAATAATGACACAGAAATACTTATCAAGGGATTGAAAGAAAACAAATTATATCAGGTGGTTGCGGTATCCAGCTATATAGAAGATAGGAGTAGGCTTGAACTATTACAAAAGAAGAGTTCGATATATTGTAGTACAGAATTTGAAGAATGTCTTACTCGAGCTGATGCTATTGTTTTTTCAGAAAATACAATGGGATATAGTTATGACGGATACCAAAAAAGAGTGCAAATGGCATTAGACTCAGGGAAAAAGATTTATGCTGGTTTAGCACTGCTAGATAAGATTCAAATTGACAGAGATAAAGTATGTATATTACAGGAAAGTGAATTGTCAGATGAAGTTGTTTCGCCAAATAAAAAAGAAATAGATATTCCGGTAATATCAGTCATGGGATTGGGCGAAAATTGCGATAAATTCCAATTGCAAGTGAAGATTAAAAAGGTGATTGAAAAACAGGGGTATCGTGTACTGGCACTTTGCTCTAACGTTCTCGGTGGATTTTTAGGAATGGAAAATCTTCCTGGCTTTCTATATTCAAAATTCATGTCTTATCCAGAAAAGATTATTGCTTTAAATCATTGGATACATACAAAAGTAAAACAACAGGAGTACGATGTGATTCTTGTGGGTTGCCCTGGTGGTGTTTCGGAATTTGAAAAATATGAAACAAATTATTTTGGCGAGTTACCTCTGATTATTTCAAACGCATTGGATGTAGATATAGGCTTTTTGGCTTTGTATAGGTATACTGATTTGAATTATACTGTATTAAAAAATATAAGCGATTTTGTTCTAAGAAAATATAATACACCAGTGAAAGAATATATTCTTTCACGACAATTTTATAAGGCGGATCATGAATGGAAAAAGATACGGTATTATACCATGGAGGATATGAATGAAAAACCAGCGATACCTGAAAATTCTGAATATCAAGTCCTTGATATATTTGATGATACTAAAATTGAAAAAGAAATTTTGAAAATTTTGGAAGAACTTGCAAATAATATTTTTGTAATATAAGTGAGGAGATAGGATGGAAGAGCTAATTAAAAATGTGATATTGAAATACACAATGATAAAAGTAGAAAATTCAGAACAGAATCTATTGGATTTGCCTGTAGTAGAAGAGTGCTGGATATATGTGATAATGGAATTAGAGAATACATATAATTTGCCGATTATAAAATTGCTGGATGATATAAAAGTGGATGAGTTTAATTTGCAAACAATATGCGATAAATTAAATCACATACGAAAAGTAGCATTTTGAATTAGTTTATTCTATATCCGGAAATTATAATATGAAATATCATATATCTGTTTCTCTTGGCACCAATGAAGCGGAAATATTGATATTATTTTAACAGAAAGGAGGAGAACCGTATGAAGAAACTCAACAAAAATATGAAGAAAAACAGGAACACGATTGAGTCTTTTGGGTGCGTTTGTGGATGTGGTTGCCCATGTTCATATTGTGCTGCGACTTGGTTATCTCAGCATAATGCGGATGCTTCAAGAGTGGTTATTAGTAATGACAATAGCGTAATGTACTAACAAGTTATAGTTACTAGTACATAGAACAGACTGCCTTATACATTAAAATAAATAAGGTAGTCTGTTTCTAAAAAATATACGAAAACGTTAATAGTGTCAGGAAGGTATTTATAAGTTAAAGAGTTTATAATTGAAGTTTCGTGAAAAAGCGACAATTCTATAAGATATATGGAGGAAAAATGAAAAAAAGTGTTCTAGCAATTATGGTAGGTGCGTTGTGTATTATTCTTTCCAGCTGTCAGGAAACACCAGAGGAGAGTTCGGTAGTCAGCAAAGTGGATGGGATTAGCGAGGCGGCTGTCTGTGAACCTCTTAAAAAAGGAGAAAAGAGAGAGACAAATGTTCCAACGCATTGGAAATTTGAAGAAAAGAAAAGCAACGACCGTGTGGTTATCCAGGCAGATATTAAGTTGGGCGAACAAAGCATTGGCAATCTTCCAGTCATAGAGATGCAAAATCACGAGTTAACGCAGGAAGAACTGAATGGATTGATTGATTATTTTACGGACGGTGAGGAACTATATATGCCACAGATGGTGACAAAGGATGCGTATCAGGAAGTGTTAGACAGGATTTCCAGCAAGGAAGGAAGTTACTTGCAATCAGCATATTCTACATCGATTGCAGGGATTCAAAACGCAACCCGAGAGGGGATGGAGCTTGCACCGGATGAAGCGTCTGCACCGGAAAAGATGGAGATAAAATTTCAAAAAAAAACAGAGGATCACGGTGTGGAAGCGGCACGGAGTTGGATGAGTACTGAATTGGAAAACACAGATACAGAGGATTATTTTACTGCAGATGTGGGCGAGGACAGGAAGGCATATATAGAAGCAGAGCGGTATAATCAGGAAATTGACAATGACAGTAGTTTTCTCTGGATGGAGGGTTCTAATTTTATAGAAGAAGAAACAATAGAAACTGAGGAAATGCAGAGTGAGTATTACAGTAGCTTTGGCATGGATACCAACGGCTATACAGAGAAATTTCATGAACTGGCAGATGCGTATCGAAAGTGCATGGACAAGATCACCTTTACAGAGGAAGATGGAAAGGAACAGGCAGAACAAGTTTTAGAGGATTTAGGTATCGATGGAATGGGCCTTGTAGATTCTGATCGTACCGTGTGGTTCCCGAATGGCGCATGTTCAGAGCGCAATGGTCTGGGACTTGGTAGTGATGCTTTGTGGCAGGGAGATCTGGATAGAGGATTACCGGGATATCTGTATTGTTTTTCGAAAAGTGTAGAGGGTATTACTTCAGTTCCTGATGGCGTGGTTGCGGAAGAAACAGTGGATAGTTATGTGCCTCCGTTCCAGGTAGAAACAATCTCTATTCTGATAACAGAGGAAGGAATTAAATATTTTAAATGGGATGGGATATCGGAAGAAGTCTGTACGGTGACGGAAAATACAAAGCTTCTGCCTTTTGAAAAAATACAGGCAAAGCTGACAGATCAGATTTTTTATTGGTATTCCGGAAAAGGCCAGTCTGCCAACGACACTACCGCACTGGAGTATGATGTGGTAAACGCAAAATTGCAGTATACTTATACCACAGCCTATCAGGAGCCGAAACACGCATGGTTGGTTCCAGCATGGATTTTTACTGTCAGGGAAAGTATTGGTGGAAATTCTCTACAGGAGCTTTCTTATGTGATCAATGCTTATGATGGCAGTGTGATTGGAGAAGCATATTAGGGTTCAGCGACACTTGAATTTTTATTGACCATAGAATTACAAGGTTTATCATGAGAATAATAAATATGCGATATTTGGCTTGGATATATAACAGGTAAGAATAGGAATAGTGCAAATGATTAAGCTCGCATTGATTGATAACGGTATACCTTATCATATGAGAAATAACAGGAATCAAAGGATTGTTCATAAATCTTTTTTGGCTTCTAAATGCGATCCAAGTGAGTATAAAGACGATAAATCATTCCATGGCGCTGTATGCGTCGGAATTATCACAAGCATATGTAGTGATATAGAATTATGGGACTTGAATGTGACTGACTCTGCAGGAACAACACAGATCACAGTTTTGCTGGAAGCTTTGGAATGGTGTATTCAAAATAAAATAAAGTTAATTCACATGAGTCTTGGAACAATCAATTATTTTGATATTAAACCCTTATGGATTCAAATAAAAAGATTACTTGATGCTGATGCGATTATAGTAGCAGCATATCATAACAGAAATATAAAGACTTATCCAGCTGCATATCCAGGTGTTTTTGGTGTCAGGCAGGATCGTTATGGTCTTTTGGGAAATGGTCAAATTCTGTTTCAAGAACAAAAAGGTTATAATATTGAGAATTCTATTATAGCAAATTTTTCGTGGAATGGGATCGTAAATCAAGCCAATAGTTATGCGGCTCCTGTTGTCACTGGACATATTGCTACATATTTAAACAGAAAGCCCACAGCAGGATTTGATGATGTTATGGACTTTTTGATGACTATAGCAACGCATAAATCTGATTATCCGGATATACTAGAAAATGTAATAAGGGATAAAACCAATATAGAGATACCGGTAATTGCCGGTATTGATTTAGATTACGAGGAAATGATACAGCTAAAAGTGATGTTTAGTCAGAACGGTTATTACGCAATAAATCTGCAGAAAAATCCTTTAGATGAAAATGTAATTCCTTTAGAATATTATGACGATTCCAATGAGTCATTGAACGATATCCTTTATACAGTATATATAGCTTATGAACCTGATATTATTCTTTTGAATCAAGAGGAAGAAATATTTGAAAGTAGTAAGGCATCAGATATAGATATGTATATTGTGCGTAAAAATAATATGTATGAATTGTATGCAGAAGATCGAATAGGAATAACTTACAATATAGAGGATATATATGAGCTTGTTTGTCAATATTTTGCTTAACGAATAGTGAGGATGGCAATTGGATATGAGAGAAAATGGGAAAACATGGTATCGAATTTGTAAAATGTTGTGTGAATATAAAAAGTATTTTCCAGGGATTATCTGTTGCCTTTTGGGTTCATCATTCATAACGTTTATACACCCACTGCTTATAAGACAAATAACAGATTGTGGTATATTGCAGAAAAACATGAAATACATTCTTTTATTTTCTGTTATATTAATAATAATTTCTTTAACCCAGCAAGAGTTAAATATAATCCAAACAAAATTATTTTCAAATGTACATAATCAGTTTACACATTCTCTCTATAAAAAGACTTACTGGAAAATCAATAGGATGAAAATACAGTATTTTGCTGAAAGAGGAAGTGCAGAGATTATAAATACAATTGGTATGGATATTGATAATGTGTCATCTGTTGTGGATCAGATTACTCAGTTTTCTATATCATCAATTCTCCAAATAATAGGAGGAGTAGTTGGGCTGTCCTTATTAGACTGGAAATTAGCAATATTGATAGAAGCAATTATTCCACTGAAATTTATAATAGTGTCCTATTGTGCAAACAAGAAACGGGAAGTGTTTGAACAGTGGATTGAGGATAAACGAAAGTTTATGAGTTGGTTTGCCGAGTGTATAAATGGAATTCATGAAATGAAGCTCTGGAATCTGTTTCAGGTAAAAAAATCTCAATTTGAAGGTCTGCAAAAAGATTTGATGGATTCATATAAAAAGAACGCAATGCTAGATGAATATAGTACTGTCAGTGTTGTAGTAATAGACACGGTTGTAAATGCGTTATTATATATATTAAGTGGGCTTTTTATAATAAAAGGAGAATTCACTATAGGCGGAGCATTTGCTTTTATTACATATAGTGCATATGTTGTAAATCCAATTTCAGCATTGATAAACATTAAATATTATTTTGCGCAAATTGAGCCATCGGCAAAACGTCTTTTTGAGTTATGGGGACAACCGGAAGAATTGGAAATGAAATTATGTGAAATGAAACCTGAGAAAATTTATCAAGATAGGGATATGGTTTTTGAAGTAAAAAATCTTGTCTTTGGTTATGAACCAGGACACCCTATTTTAAATGGTATTTCACTATGTGTAAAAAAAGGGGAACGAATTGCGATCGTAGGAGAAAATGGAAGTGGCAAATCAACACTTTTGAACCTTTTGGCGGGATTCTACCGGCCACAAAAAGGAATAATAAAATTGTATGGAGCTCCTGTGGAATTGATGGATATACAAGATATGAGAAATAGAATTGCGGTTATAAGCCAAAGACCATATCTATTCCAAGGGACTATAGAGGAGAATGTTAATATCGATGGAAAGGCGTCAAGAGATGCAGTTGTTGAAGCATGTAGAAAAAGTGGTGCTTTAGGTTTTATTGAAAAATTGGATCATGGATTTGGACAAAAAATTGGACAAGATGGTGCAAAACTTTCTGGAGGAGAAAGACAAAAGATAGCTGTAGCTAGGGCTCTGCTGAAAAATGCAGACATTTTACTTATGGATGAGGCTACAGAAGGATTTGATGTTGAATCAAATGAAGCTTTACGTGAGTTATTACATAGTGAATTAAAAAATAAGACTATCGTTTTTATTACGCATAAGTATAAAGAACTGGAAAGTGTTGATAAAGTATATCGCCTTTCAAAAGGAATTTTAGAATTGGTGCGGAGTTAGAGATATAAATTTCTAATAGAACTGAGCCACTATGCATTTGACATATTGTATCAAACAGTAGGTTGATGACGAGATGATTGTAATGTATCGCAGATTGAACAAGCAGAGGAGCATATTTACAAGTTCTCAGGCATTGATGAAGGCAATATACCTAGACTATAAAAAATTTGAGATAGGAGGAGCGAAAAGTGTCAAAAAAAGAAAAGTGATCCTTATGTAAACGCTCCATGTCTAAGAAAAAATGGAAATGGACAAGCGCCTAGTCTTGGAGTGTATCTCAAAACTAGGCGTTTACATTATTGAGGCAATATATTTTACAAGTGTTTGTAGGAACCGTTAGTGCTTGGTGAGAAGAATACTTTTTGCCAGAGCAATTCCAGCTTGTGGATACAATTCTTGAATTGCTTGATATTTTTCTTCAATCAATTCGGGTTCGTCTGCCCATATATCCTCATAAATTTTCAAGGCTTTTTTAAAATGGGTTTTCGCTTGCGAAATATTTGCAGTGATCAGGCAGATACTTCCAAGGGATTCCTGTACCTGGGCATAATCCAAACAGTGGTTTGAATTATATTCTTTGATAATCTGTGCTAATTTCTGAAGAGCAGACAGGGCAAGGTCAGGTTCTTGTATTTCAATTAAGAGGACAGCATAATTATTAATCTGAGGAATACTGTCATTAGTATAAAGAAGCTGGTATTGTTGTAAAAGAGAGATACCCATTTTCATGTGCCTTTTAGCGAGATCAAGTTGTCCGTTGATTCGGTAAAGCCCTCCAAGATTGGAATGGAGGTTGGAAACCAGGTGGGCATTTTCTTTTGTGGTTTCTTTTATTTGAGCAAGTGCTTCTTTTTCTAATTTTATCGCTTTTTCTGTTT
>NZ_JAJDMJ010000076.1:0-12392 GCF_020593585.1 Blautia sp. DFI.6.71 | reverse complement strand
TTTTGGCATATTCATGCCAAAACACCTCGCGGAATAGTGGTGTGTGAACAGTAACTCAATTATACTGTTTTGTTTTTCAGCACTGCAGGTGATGTATTACCTACCACCATTGCTGTCAGCGGACTGAAATACAGCAGACATGTTAATACACAGTAAATCGGGATCATAATTACAAACTGTACCAGTCTTCCGGGCATGATCGCATAGAAGTTATATCCAAGCATGATCACAAGTCCTGCTGTTGTAAGAACCAAAGAGCTGAGAACTGCAGTTACCACGATAGATACGCAGATACCAACTGTCTTTCCTGTTTTCTTTCTGTTTGCAAATAATGGTTTTGCAAGGGCAGGAAGCACACCCCAGAGGATTGCTGCAACTGTGATAAACGGATTTACAGCATAGCCTTTCATAAAGCACCCGATAATATCCGCACATAATCCACAGACACCGCCTGCCACCGGTCCCAGCCACAGACCTGCAAGGATTGTACATACACTTCCCACAGAAATACGGTACGCACCAAGATCAATGACCAGAACTCGTGTGAGTACCAGATGCATGGCGATCAGAAGAGCCATGAACACCAATGTTTTTACGTTCCAATATTGTTTTTTCTGCATAATAAAAACACCTCCATAATGTGTTTTAAAAATAGAGTAGTTACATAAATAATAATCCCTCCACATTATGAGATGCTCTCATATGTAGCAACGGGTGCGGAAATTATATCGTAAGCAGCACGCTTTCTGCTTTTCGTTTCACGGCGACTCCCCAGCCTGTGAACACTTGACGCATAAAATCCTACTTCGCTATTATTTATTTATCGAAATTATAACATAATCCATAGAAATTGCAATATATTTTCCGTTATTATTTTCACAAATTTGAATGCTGTTTTTTGTTCATTCTATACGAATGGTCTGCTTTTTTTACTTGAGAATATTGCTGCAAACACTCGTAAGTCTATGAATAAAACAGCCGCATATACTAATACTATAACATTATGCAGCAGTCCGGCATCTTCAGAAATGAGAAATTACATGAATACAGATATCCCGCCCCGGTCTGCTATAATCATGGAGGTAAAAAATGTCAGAAATATGTAAAAATAACTGCCAAAATCCTTATAATATATGTTATGATAATTACCTGAATACCAACGCCTGTACGGAATGTACCGGCCTGATATGCACTCCTGCCAAAGATAATGACGAATGGGAAAGCTACCGGAAAATTTTTGATTTTATCCCCGAACCGCCGGAAAGCAATATCCCTCCCTGTAAATAATTATCGCATACGGCAGGAATCATGTTCAAACGAATGATTTATCGGAGGTCCTGTCTGTATTATGAAAAAACTGCTTGCTGCATGTGTCTGTGCCGGCCTTAGCTTTTCTTTTGCCGGATGCAGCCCTGAAACCATACTGGAACAATTCACATCCACCGGAGACACATCCGTCCGGGAACTTACTTCTTCATTTGACACCACAACTGAAACCGAAACAAAAGGCCGTATCTATATGGATGAACTTTCCGGTACCCTGCAGGATTTTTCAGGAAGCCAGCTTATTCTGAACACGGACAGTGCCTCCTATGTATTTAATGTTTCCAATGCCACCCTGGAATGTAAAGGCGGCATGATCACCGGCGATGAGATCAGTATCATTTACGAAGGTCAGCTTTCCGGTACTGACACAGGCAGTGTACATGTTCTGAAGGTTGTAGATGAATTTCATAAAAAAAACAAACTGAAAAAGCGCACTGCACATGGGCAGGTCATTTCCCTGACTTCCAATACCATCACAATAAAATCAAAGAAAGGAAAAACAGCCACCTATCCGATCACAGGAACAAAACAATATTATCAGAACGGAATCAAAGCCGGTGACTGGGTTTACCTTACATTCAAGGGAAAATTCCCGGATATTTCCAATGATTCTTCCGCATCCTTAAATGCCAGTCACCTGAAAGTGCTGAGTATTTCTGATCTGAAAGATCTGGAAATACCGGATCCCACCCCAACTCCGGATCCAAAACTCACACAGACACCGGAGCAGATAGAAAATAAAGAAAAACAGCTGCTGGCAACTGTACAGGGAGTAAATCTGAATATCCTCCGGATTCTTCCTGCCGGAAGTGACACCTCCTTTAATCTGGATATGTCAGCAATCCCCGCTTACTTCAAGGGAGGAATTGCCCCGGGATCTCATGTTAATGTTACTTATATCGGAGATCTGGAAACAACATCCCTGGAAGAAGTCCGTATTATTGCTGTGACAGGTGAAGATCCTGATACCATTAATGACAAACATATTTCCTTTACAGTAACCGGCACGATCATTGGAAGTACTGCCAACACCATCACTGTACAGACAGATGACGGTGCCATAGATACCTTCCGTACAGAAAACGCGCAGGATCTCACTGCAGGCGGCATGGAATACGGCGACTATGTGTGTGTTACCTTCCATCCATCCAAATCAAAATCTTCTAATATTTATACAGCAATCAAAGTACAGGATGCGTAAACCTCTTCCTGATTTTTGCTTCACCTTCCGCAAGCCAGCGGTATGCAGCATCCTGATCTCCCAGGATTTCTGCAAAGGACTGAACTTCATCCCGGATTCCTTTTCCATGAAGAACTCTGTAAGCCCCCGCATCACTTCCGGGGGCTGTTTTTATTCCCAGCCGGAATGCTTTTCTGATATTCTCTTCTGCGGATTCTATGATCGGTTTCAGAGTCTCATCATCATAACGCCCGTCTCCCAGAAGATTTCTCACTGTAACCAGAGTCGGAACCCAGACTGTATCGCTCTCTGCCAGCATGGCAAGGCTTTCTTCATTCATATAGTTTCCATGTTCCAGACTGTCCACTCCGGCAGCCACTGCTGCCTGCACTCCGTAATCTCCGTTGGTATGGGACATAACAGCCATACCTTCTTCATGTGCAATATGTACCATTTCCTTTACCTCTGACCCATCCAGAGGTGTTCCGGTAATCGCTCCATGTTCATTAAAATCCAGAATCCCGGTAGTCATGATCTTAATAAAATCTGCCCCTGCCTGTTTCGCCTCCAAAACACGCTTATGAAATTCCACCATTGTGGCAAAACCTTTTCCCACAATAGAACCATAATGTCCTTCTTTATGAATGGCAAATATCGGAGTTCTGTAATCTATTCCATACTCTGGTGCAAGCTCTTTCGCTCTCGCAGAAACACCCAGCGCATCACCGCCATCCCGTACAAAAACAATTCCCCGTTCCTGGTATGCTTTCAGATGCTCTCTTATGATCTTATCGTCCGGTCCATTTTTATGCATATCAATTGCATGGCGGTAATTCACGCCATCCATAATGATATGCGCATGACATTCTCCAAACATTTCCTGTTTCTCTTCCTCTTCCCTGCTGCTTTCTTAACTCAAAGCATAGAGTCAGACGGATAAACTCATCCGCTTCGCTATGCAACTCTATGCTCAATAACCGCTCCGCAGTTTTACTTAATCTTTTATCTACAATTTTTTATTTTTCAAAAAAATTTCGGATTTCGTCTTCTGCTGCCTGCACAGAGCCCTGGACAAAGAATGGCTTTCCGCCGCCTCTTCCGTTTAATGCAGCATTCATTTCCTTTGTATACTGCCGTAAATCCCCGTCAATCTCGCCCATGGCATACTTATAGCTTCCATCTTCATTTCTGGAAAATACTGCACAGCAGCCCTCACAGGTATTCATCACTGCATCCGCAAGTTTACGTACAGAATCTGCTTCCAGACCTTCTTTAAAGATCAGGACACTTCCTGCACCTTCCCATTTCTTAGCTTCTACCCTAAACATCTCTTCTTCCATACGGGCAACCTGGCCTTTCATACGGAAATTCTCATCCTGCAAACGCTGTACTGCATCTGCTGTTCTGTCCATCTTTGCAGAAAGCTTCATAGAAATCTGATGATTCTGCTCATTCACCATATTCAGATAATCCAGAACACGTTTACCGCAGATCATCTCCATACGGATACCATCATGGAATTTCACTACAGAAAGAAGCTTCACCATTCCAATCTCACCTGTATGTGTCACATGAGTTCCACAGCAGGCGCATACGTCTACTCCCGGAAACGTTACGATACGAACCTGTCCTGTCAATTCTTTCTTACTTCTGTAATCAATAGTCTTCAGTTCCTCAGCATCAGGATAAGTGATCACAACTTCCCTATCCTCCCACACTCTCTCATTTACTTCCCGCTCAATTTCTGCAAGCTGCGAGTCATCCAGCATACCATTCAGATCTACAGTAATCACATCGCTTCCCATATGGAAACCCACATTATCATAACCATACTTCTCATGGATAATACCGCTGACCATATGCTCACCGGAATGCTGCTGCATCAGGTCAAAACGGCGCACCCAGTCAATCTTTCCCTCAACCTTCGCACCCACTTCCAGAGCCTTATCAGTATAATGAAGTAATTCTCCATCTTTCTCATGAACCTCTGTCACCTTTGCATCCCCCAGTGTTCCCACATCACTTGGCTGACCGCCGCCCTCCGGATAAAAAGCACTCTCATCCAGAACGACCACATAGCCTTTCTTCTGCTCTCTGCACTCTACTACGGTTGCGGTGAATTCTTTTTTATATACATCCTCATAGTATAAACGTCTTGTTTCTGTCATGATCTGTCTCTCCTTGTTAATCTGTCATATTGCCCCGCATTATCTTCCATATAAACATAAATGCTGTATTTCATTTCATTTCATTTCATTTCAATCAAGTATAGACCAAATCAGACAGGTTCGCAAGACCATCACTTAGAGATATTTTTATAAAAAATCCGCTAACCAACAGCCAACAACCAGCGTAGAAAAATAGTTTGTTTTGTGTGCATTTGCAGGATACTTAGATATTCTTAGCCGGCAAAAATCTGCGTTATGAGAAAAATGACACACTGTCTGAGCCGCCATGCGGCGAGTTTGTGGCATTTTTCTCATGCCCTTAGCAGATTTTTGCCAGCTTAGAATATCTTAGTGTCCGAAACCGCACACAAAACAAACTATTTTTCTGCGCGTCCCCTTTTTCTCAAAATTCCTCCAATATCTGAATCCATTCCCCCACCTCCTGCGTTATAATTAAATGAACAGGGAAAAGGAGACAGTAATGATCACAGAAAAGCAATATCTGGAATATCTGATTAATCAATACCAGAACTTAATATATTCGATCTGCCTGAAATCTGTCGGTAATCCATTTGATGCCGAAGATCTCACTCAGGAAGTCTTTCTATCTGCCTATAAGAACCTTTCCCGCTTTGATGGTAATTATGAGAAAGCCTGGTTAAGTAAGATCGCTGTCCGAAAGTGTCTGGATTATCTGAAAGCAGCCGGGCGGCGAAGTATTCCAACAGAAGACACCTACTTTTCCCAGATTCCGGACAGACAATCCTCTCCCGAGGATGAATATATGAAAACTGCATCCAACACTCACGTAGAAGCATTGTGTATGCAGTTGAAAAGTCCTTACAAAGAAGTCGCTTACGCACATTTCTGCAAAGAATTATCAGTACCTGAGATTGCACGGCAGACAGGGAAAAATCCGAAAACAATTCAGACACAGCTCTATCGCGCAAGGGCAATGCTGAAAAAAATGCTTGAAAGGGGTGATTAGATGCATATTAATAAGAAGGATTTAATAGAATTTGACAACGGAAATATGAACACACAGGAAATCATTGAGTTTCTGTCACATCTTGATCACTGCGATTTCTGTCTGGATCAGATGATGGAACAGGAAGACAGCAGTACGGATACTGCTCCCGCCTATCTGATGGAACAGATTCTGGACAAAGCAGACTCCGGTGAAGTGCAGCTTGCCCGGGCAGCAAATCAAGCATCCCGCAAAATCCGGCTGCTCCATTACAGCCTTCAGACTGCTGCAGGTGTGATGGTTGCCCTGCTGCTTTTATTCAGTATCCCAAACCTGGATTTCACTTCCTTACATCAGGATACTTCCTCTCAGACAGACAGAATATTGCCCGAGCATGAAAACGGCAGACTCTACCAGTTCACCAGAGAACTCGGACAGAATATTGGTGATGGCACCGGTTCTTTTATAAAATATATCAGTGATTTTTCCGGCAAATTAATGAATGGAGGCAAATAAAAGTATGCAAAAACAAAAACGTGGATTCTGGCTTTTTATCTTCTCCCTGATTCCAGGCGCAGGAGAAATGTACATGGGGTTCAAAAAACAGGGCATCAGTATTATGTTCTTATTCTGGGGTGTCTTTGCCATCGGAGCATGTACCGGAATGGACTGGCTTGTGTTCCTGATTCCGATCATATGGTTCTACAGTTTCTTTAATGTGCACAATCTGAAGTCTCTTTCTGAGGAAGAATTTTATTCCATAGAAGATTCCTATGTCCTTCATATGGATGAACTGGCAGGAGATATCAGTTCTCTGCTCAAACATCACGGAAAGATAACTGCGATTCTGCTGATTTTCCTTGGTGCTTCTATTCTGTGGAACACTCTGGTAGATTTCCTCTATATGATCTTACCCGGATATCTGGCTGATATGATCGGCAGATTCACATATCATCTGCCGCAGCTTGTGATTGCAGCTGCTATCATTTTTGCAGGGATTTATATTCTCACCCGCAAGAAGGATGCACTGGATGAAGAACAGCCTGACAGCTTTACTGAGGAAGAACATTACTGGACACCTTATCGTCCGTATCAGCAGAATGTTCCGAATATGGAAACTGACGCGGTTAAAAATACCACAGACACAGTAAATCCTGATTGCTGTACAGATATCGATGTCACGGATACCGCAAACAACAAAAGCCCGGTATCTCTGAAAAAAGATTCTGCCGCCGAAGTGTCCCAGAAGGATGCTTCATCACAAACAACAAATTCTGAATCATGACACAAAATGGGATTGTCACATCAAGGAATCCACCTTCATGTAACAATCCCATTCTCATTATCCTCACATGGATACAGAAACTTCTCCAAAGGACAATATTGTCTCCTGTCCATCCTCTTCCCGTACTTTCAGCCGTCCGTCCCTGCATATCTCCAATGCAAATGCCTGTCTGGAAGAGTTTCCGTCTGTAATTGTGATCTGATGTCCCGGGATCATATTATGTGTCACATAATCCGGAGACAGTTCCAGATCTGCTGTTTCTTTTCGCAGCTCGTTCACGATCATTGCAGTCAGTTTATTACGGTCAGTCTGTTCTGCATCTTCTTTTGTCTCATAAAGAGCTCCCGCTATATTTCTTAATTCCCCAGGCAGGTTCTCCTGGTCCAGATAGAGGTTCAATCCCATGCCAACTACCACAAACTCAATATTTCCACTCTCAAAATCTGTGACAGCCTCTGTGAGTATTCCACAGACTTTCTTTCCTTTATAAAACAGATCATTAACCCATTTAATATCAAGCTGGATTCCACAGATCTGAGCAACTGCTCTGTAGACTGCCACTGCTGCCGCAGTTGTGATCAGCAGACTGTCATGTATGGTTCCCTGTGGCTTCAGGATCACACTCATGTAAAGACCTGTATCTGCAGGAGAATAGAATTCCCGGCCTCTGCGCCCCCTGCCTGCAGTCTGGCTCCTGGCAATGACAAATGCCCCATGTCCGACCTCTCCCATCATAGCTTCTTTCTTGGCAGTCTGGTTCGTAGATTCCAGTTCATCATAAATATCTATCTTAACCTTCGGATCATCCAGAAATAGGCGGATTCCTTCCTGCGACAGACGGTTCGTATCCTTCGCAAGCATATATCCTTTATTCGGTCCTGCTTCTATATGATACCCTTCTTCCCGGAGCGACTTTACTGCCTTCCACACTGCTGCCCTTGTACAGCCAAGTTCACTGGCAATACTCTCACCTGAAAGTATCTCCCCTTTATTCTTCTCCAGCATTTCCAAAAGACTTGATTTTACAGTCATAATTTCCCTTTCTTACTTTCTGTCCCATTATTTTCACGTTATCTCTTCTCTGATCATCTACTGCTAATCATATCATCTGGTATGCTTTTTGTCTAATGTTCTACCGGAAATATCTTATCACATAATTTTCCGGTGTTACTGTTCACTCCGTTCTCAGTAACATTTTCCGTACAGTAATCAATTGTCTGTCAGGATTGCCACAATCCCCGCATATAACACCATAAATCCCATAATTACTGCAACCATGTCAGCAGAATGAAAATCAATATTAAATATCATACCACCTGCAACCATCACTTCCAAGGTAACGATCAACCCCAGGATCACTGCCATTGTCCTTGAAAATTTATGTCTTTCCTTTCTTCTCATTCTCTGCGTGGTATTTACTACATTCATCATTTTACTCCTCCTTCATGTCAGACAGATAAAAATCGCCCTTATCCTCTGATCGATTATGTCCGAACATATTTTCAGAACATATATTCGCTTTCTTTTGATATATAATAACATACCCATTTCAAAAATGGAAGAGTTTTTAGAACATTTGTTTGCCGTTTTTTTCATTATAAATTTTTCCGGATTCTGAAACTTAAAATTAAGAAAGAATCCTGCCCGGAGGGCTTTTTTATGTTATAGGAACATTACGGAGTAATTTCCTATAACTAACATAAAAAAGACTGCCGTGCCACTCATCACCTGCCACGACAATCCTCTTATCTGATTTTAATGTTATATTTTTTACATAAACTGAGCAAACACAGATGCACCTACAACTGTCAGCAGACCTGCAACCGCAATCGCAAGACTGCTCATGGCACCTTCTATTTCACCCAGCTCCATTGCCTTTGCAGTACCGATAGCATGGGCAGAGGTTCCAAGTGCCAGGCCCTTAGCAATCGGTTCTTCAATACGCGCAAGTTTGATCACAGTCTCTGCAATCATATTTCCAAGAACACCGGTAATGATAATAACTGCAACTGTAATAGTCACAATGCCTCCAAGTTCTTCAGAAACGCCCATTCCGATGGCAGTTGTAATAGACTTCGGAAGAAGTGTTACATACTGCTCATGACTCAGGCTGAACAGCTTCGCAAGGATCAGCACGCTGACCAGACTGGCAAGCACACCGGAAACAATTCCAATGATTACGGCTTTCAGATTCTTTTTCAGAAGTTCCATCTGCTGATACAGCGGAACTGCCAGGCAGACCGTTGCAGGTGTGAGCAGGTAGCTGATATACTGACCGCTCTGATTATAGGTGTCATAATCAATATGCAGTAAACAAAGCACCGCTATTACTGCAATGATCGCGATCAGAAGCGGATTAAAAATTGCCATTTTAAATTTTCTTTTCAAAAGAAGTCCTGCCTCATATGCGATCAGGCTGATCGCTGCACCAAAAAACAGGGAATTACTCATAAATTGTGTCATGATCTTTTCTGTCCTTTCTTTCTGTCCATACGAATAACTGCCTGTGTGACACGACCTGTCACAATCATTACCACAACTGTGGTGATCACTGTGATCAGAATGATCGGCACACATACCGGTTTCAGTATGCCCCAGGCTGTCAGTAATCCGACACCTGCCGGAATAAACATAACCGGCATGATCTCTATGAGAAATTCAGCTGCTTCTTTGACCTGTTCCAGCCTGATAATGTGTGTTCCCAGTGCGATCAGCATGATCACCAGTCCGTACACACTTGCAGGTACAGGAAGCGGGATCAGAACATGTAATGCCTCTCCCATTGCGGATATCAGTAAAATAATCCAGAATTGTCTTACGTATTTCATTTTCAGTCTCCTCTAATCCTTACTGAACGGCTACAGGCTTCATCATTCCAGTTACCTGATCTTCGTACTCCTGAGTTTCCTCGAGAGATGCTCGACCG
Organism: Blautia sp. DFI.6.71; assembly: GCF_020593585.1. Taxonomy (NCBI): domain Bacteria; kingdom Bacillati; phylum Bacillota; class Clostridia; order Lachnospirales; family Lachnospiraceae; genus Blautia; species Blautia sp. DFI.6.71. The sequence continues at coordinate 2,540 of NZ_JAJDMJ010000076.1, read as the reverse complement.
GTTCTCTGGATCTTTGTCACGCCCGGATACTGTCCCGGGAAAGATTCCAGCATGATCCCATCGCCGTATATCTTTACTTTATCCCCATTTTCCAATACATCATCGGAAATTAATTTTCCTTTTTTATTGTAAATGCCCTCTGCCGGTATGTCTGCGCTGAAAATAGTTCCATTGTTCAGATCCACAAAAACTCCGGTCTTCAGAAATTCTCCTGTCTCGATATAGATTGCAGAAATAGCATTTGCTTCCTCTTTCTGCTCTTCCTCCCTGACCATCTGTGCCTGCTTTCCTACCATATTCCAGAAAGCACCTCCCATTACAGCAAAAATGGCGAGCAGAACAATCATACCGATGATAAACTTCCAGTCTCGTTCTTTTTTATTTTTCAAATATTCAACTCCTTTATATTGGTCTAACCAATCTCGGTTCATTACGTTTTTTAATTATAGCGTATTCATCACAAATTGCAAGGTTGTTTCTGCGTAAAAAAAAAGTTTTTACAGAATCCTGATTCTTTTCTGCAAAAACTTTTTCTTCTATATATTATACTGATATTATACTGTGGTAAGCAGAACTTCCATCCAGACTTCTTTACGAAAAAGAATAAATACGATATACTTTACATAAATTATAAAGGCTTTATCCAAAGGATTATTGAAGTAGAGACTGTGCTGTTACACACCCCTTGGGTCAAAAGAAATGTGGGAAAGGGCACACCTACCGATAATTCTTCTCTCCCATATATCCGAAAATCGAACGCCATCGAAGTTTAGATGCACATACCAAAGTTCCTGTGTCTCCATCTTCCAGCTCTGTTTTATCTTCGCAGTCGCTCCAGATGATACAATCCTCTTTCAGAATTATATTGGAATCGAGTATTTCGCATGAATAGCGTTCGTCTACCGGAAATAACTTTAAGTATTTTAATCCCTGAAATTCCATTTCAATCATTGAATCTTCTTCATACTGCCGTTGTATTATTACTCTCAGAATCCTGCGATCGTTTACAGGATACATATCCAGGTTTTCATTAACATATGCTCCGCTCAGATAATGCATCTCTTTGATACAGCTATCATGGAAAAACGACACTCTTTCCATAAATTCCTTCAGCGAATTCTCATCTGTAATCTCATTCCACTTGTGCATATTATCACCACCTTCATTACTGTGTATTTTTTCTTCCCTCCTGACCAATCTACTTTGTCTTCTGTTTACTTGTGGACCTCACATGACTGAAGTCACGTGCTTCCAGACGCTTTAGGCGTCAGACTGAATATCGGCGGATACGCCTGTAACTTAGATGCGCAGTTATGCGCATTTCCCATGCCAGATATGGCAGGTTCCCACATTACAGGTAGTCCGCTGTATATCTGCCTGTATCTATGCTGCTTTTAAGAGTTCCATTTCTGAATGGAGTTTCCTCAGATCTGCATAGACGCATGAGGTTCTACGCTTTACAGGAGGGACTTTTGCCTCCAGTAAAGACCTTTCCGTTGCCGGAAGGGGTTTTAAAAGTTCCCTTATAAAATATCTCGCTCCTATATTATAGGATGCTGACAGGTCACAATTATATCGTTTTCCTGTCTGGAAAGTACAGAGGCTGTGATTTTCCCAGTCACGTGTTACCGCCCCGGAACCATCATAAGCCAGTCTGCTGGTATTCCATGCACAGATCCTGGATACCCGCATCCCTTTCCTGTGTGCCTGATGTTCACAACACTTCTGGATATCTCTTTTTCTCCACAGGTGCAGTTTCTGTTTTTTCTTTCCCGATATCTTCCCCTGCATCTCCAGATACTCGAACACGATCACATCTGCATGGTTTTCTTCCGCATATCTTACAATCGCACCTGCAATCTTTTTACCCAGTTCTGTGTTCAGACGTTTCGTATATGCCCATCTTCCCTGTGTCTGCGCAGAGCCATGTTCCCTCTGGAATCTGCGGATCCGTCCCAATGTACGGTACATCCGGTCTTTTTCACTGGGATAATCTATGAATCTTCTTCCCAGGACAGTTCCGTCTGCCCGCATGATGGTACAGACTGCATCGGTATTGATCCCTAAGTCCACACTGCAGATGATCTGTTCTTTCACAGGTGTTTTGGTAAGTGTTACTTCTTCTGTATAAGAAAAACGCAAAAAGTACTTCCGGTGTCTCTTTTCCAGAGTTGGGGCAGATGCCTTTTTCCCTGACCAGTATTTTCTCAGATATTCCATATCTGTATGCTCCAGACGTACACAGAACCATTTCCAGTCATGGCCGTCATAGAGTTTCAGGTATGCTTCGTCTTTCCCTTCCGCTCCCTCACGGTACATGACATCACGGTAGAATACCGGCATGGCGTGGTTTTCATATACAAGCCTTGGTTTCCCGCTCTTTCCGTCTGTCTTTTCCCATAGATCCAGCCGTGTTCTATAAGAGAATACTGTCCCCAGCGCATGCCGGATGACAGATCTGCGCAGATAGGAAGGCATCTTTGGAAACCGGATATCAAAATCAAAACAGGCATGGTTTTTCTTCGTAGTATGTACCAGAT
>NZ_JAJDMJ010000075.1:0-12961 GCF_020593585.1 Blautia sp. DFI.6.71 | reverse complement strand
GCGTCTGGAAGCACGCGACTTCAGTCGTGTGAGGATAAAGTTTTTAATTCACGATAATAAATGCACTGGATTGATTGCAGTATTTTATGGAATCGATATAAATATCAGCAGTCCATCACAGCAGTATATAAGCAGTAAATCTTGAAAAAGGTTTGCTGCTTTTTTTGCGCTCATTCCCCTGTGAGCTTATTTGCTTAAAGGGGAATCTGATCCATATACTTCTAGCATAGACTTGTAATTACCTGGGTCTGTTTGGATAAAGTTGATTTTATATAGTGAACATTTAACTTCGTTTGGAAAAGTTGTGTTTTAACAGGGTGAGATGCTGACAGATGATAATTAAAGTTTCTGATGAGATGCTGGTTGGGTGATATAAAAAGATAAAACTGCAGAAAATAGAAAATTTGCTGTTCCTTGTAAAAGATATAACATTTTGTGCATGTTTTGTATTATATCGTTTATGTGAATTTGAGATAAACAGAGTTATAATTGTATCAATAAAACTCTAAAGTAATGATTTCTATCTTATAATTATTCCAATGAAAATGGGAAACTGCAGGAATTGATGTCAATTTGGCTAATAAAGCATTGGGGGCTGGTTACAAACCTGTATTGACGGAGATTATGTACAGGGGAGATACAAGACAGGATAACGTGCTGCTGAGAAGAGTAAAATTCTAAGGAGAAAGGAATATTAATGAACATTATTTTTACATCCAATAAAGAAACATATAAAAATATCAGGCAGGGGACAGAAATATTACTCAGTGAAAGTGACATTTTTACTGAAAATATAGAATTGTCTGTAGAATTTCAGGACAGACCGGAAATTGCGGTAAGTAAGAATGGAAACCAGATCCATGTGATCTGCCGTGAAGCAGCTCATTATTACCGTGCATTAAACTATGTATTGCATCATATGGAAGATAAAGCATTCCAGTATCAGGAGCACATTTATTTTGAAAGAAACGGTCTGATGCTGGATTGTTCCAGAAATGCTGTGTTTACAGTTGAAAAAGTGAAATTCCTGATTCGAATACTGGCAAAGCTGGGAATGAACGTGCTTATGCTTTATACAGAAGATACTTACGAAGTAAAGAGTGAACCTTATTTTGGAGCCTATCGTGGAAAATATACCAGAGATGAGATAAAGGAAATTGATACATATGCTGCTATGTTTGGAATAGAACTGGTTCCATGTATTCAGACACTGGCTCATTTGCACAATGCCCTTAAATGGCCGGAAATGAGTGAAATCCGTGATTCCGCTGATATTCTTCAGCCGGGGAAGGAAGAAACCTATCAGTTTATTGAAAAACTTCTGATTTCAGTGAAAGAGAATTTTTCTACAAGCAGGGTACATCTTGGAATGGATGAAGCGGTTATGTTGGGACTGGGAAATTCCCTGAGAGAAAATGGATATAAAGAAGGTTCTCTGCTGATCAGGGAACATTGTGACAGAGTCATGGATATTTGTAAGACACTGGGGTTAAAACCGATGATATGGAGTGATATGTATATTACTGCAAACACGCGTGGTGGTTATTATGATGTGCCGGAAAATGCTGACTGCTCTCAATGGGAAAAACCGGACAGGAATTTAGGGTTGGTATACTGGGACTATTATCATGATGATATCAGGGATTATGAGAAAATGCTGGATATTCATGAACAGCTTTCAGATAATATTATATTTGCAGGCGGATCATGGATATGGAATGGAATTTCTCCCAATTACTCCAAAACTTTTGCATGTACCAATGCCGCACTTGGGGCATGTAAAGAATATGACATGAAAGAAGTTCTGTGTACTGCATGGATGGACAACGGGGCAGAGACTCCGGTAGATGCGTTACTTCCGGGAGTTGCCCTTTTTGCACATCTTGGTTTTCATAAAGAATATGATGAGAGTATCCTGAAGGAAGAGTTTAAAAACTGTACAGGAGGGGAATTAGACGATTTCATGGAACTGGACCGTTTTGATTCCTTATTCCTGAATGAAAAAGGGAATCAGGAAGCTCAGAATCCGTCCAAGTATCTGTTATATCAGGATCCAATGCTGGGCATCTTTGATTATCATGTAAAGGCATCAGGTACAGATATTAAGGCATATTATCAGGAAATATACAGCCGTATGTCTGAAAATTGTACGAAATCAGCGAAATATGGACTTGTGTTTTCTTTCTACGAAAAGCTGGCAGCTGTACTGGCTGGTAAAGCTGATCTGGGAGTACGTATCAAAGATGCCTATGACAGGGAAGAGAAAGAGATACTAAAAGAAATCAGTCAGAATGAAATCCCTGATATCATCTGCAATCTTGAAGAGATGAAACGGATCAGAGAGGAAATCTGGATGACAGATGCAAAGCCATTTGGCTATGAGCTGCTTGATGTGAAATTAGGTGGAGTGATCACCAGACTTAAAAGCACAGGACACCGGATTGATGATTATCTGAATGGAAAGGTTTCCAGACTGGAAGAACTGGAAGAGACCAGGCTTCCATATTTTACTGGTGAAATGGATAAGCGTGAAAACCGCTGGGATCGGATTATCAGCGGATGTGATTTAAATGATACGATCTGAACAATATAAATCATGAAGGGATTTGATCTTCAAATGGAAATTATGTTAGTTCTGATAATTGCTATATTTACAGCGATTTTTTTCAGATGCATTTTTGAATGGACGATAAATTCAAGTAAGTGTGCCGGAATAAAACTTTTTACACTTTGGGTATCCGTATATTCTCAGTAATACACTTCGCAATATGAAAAATAAGTTGCTGAACAGTCATCACCTATATTATAATGAAGCTATAACACCTTTTTAAATAATACATTTGAGACAGTTCAACTTTCACGCTCTGTTAAGCCGGATCAATATACATTATTTACGAGGAGTGCTACAGGTACAATAAAAAACGGACAAGAGGCAGACTGATATGGAAAATAAACTGGAACATTTAAAAGAATATCTGAAGGGACTTGGCAGTGTAGCAGTTGCTTTTTCAAGTGGAGTGGATTCTACATTCTTATTAAAAGTAGCTCATGATGTGCTGGGTGATAAGGCGATTGCGATTACGGCTCAATCCTGTTCTTTCCCGAAAAGAGAGTTGAATGAAGCGAAGGCATTCTGCGAGAAAGAGGGGATTCAGCATGTGATCTGCCAGTCTGAGGAATTGGAGATTGAAGGATTTTCAAAGAATCCTCCGAACAGATGTTATTTATGTAAAAAAGAACTGTTTGAGAAGATTGGCGATATTGCAAAAAAGAATGGGATTGAATATATTGCAGAGGGATCAAATATGGATGATAACGGCGATTACAGACCAGGTCTGATCGCCGTAAAAGAACTTGGAGTTAAGAGCCCGCTACGTGAGGCGAAGCTGACGAAAGCGGAGATCAGAGAATACTCAAAGGAACTGGGGCTTCCGACTTGGGACAAACAGTCATTTGCCTGTCTGTCCTCCAGGTTTGTCTATGGAGAGACCATCAGTGAGGAAAAGCTTGGAATGGTTGAGAATGCAGAGCAGCTTTTACTTGACTATGGATTCCATCAGGTACGTGTCCGTATTCACGGTTCACTTGCAAGAATTGAGATCATGCCGGAGGAATTTCCGAAACTTCTGGAAAAAAATGTCCGAGAGGATATTGCAAAGAAATTTAAGGAGTATGGATTCACTTATGTGACCATGGATATTCTGGGATATCGTATGGGAAGTATGAACGAAACACTTGGCGAAAATGACAAAACGACTGCAGATAGCAGCCTTAGGGGTAAAAACGAATGACAGTAAAAGAGAGAATAACAGCACTTCGTGCACGCATGAAAGAGACAGGAATTGATGCATATCTGATTCCTACAGATGATTTTCATGGTTCAGAATATGTAGGTGAATATTTCAAATGCAGAAAATATATCACAGGATTTACCGGTTCTGCAGGCACTGCGGTGATCATGCAGGATATGGCAGGATTATGGACGGATGGACGTTATTTTATCCAGGCTGCAGATCAGTTGGAGGGAACAGGAATTACTTTATTTAAAATGGGTGAACCGGAAGTTCCCACAGTTCATGAATTTCTGAAAAAAAATCTGACACAGGGAAGGTGTCTGGGATTTGACGGACGTACTGTCAGTGCAAAAGAGGCAGCAGAATTGGAGAAAATGCTGGATGAAAACGGTGTGTCTCTCAGTGTTGATCACGATCTGGCAGGTGATATATGGGAAAACCGTCCGGTACTTTCCTGTGAACCGGTTACAGAGCTGGATATAAAATGGGCAGGAGAATCCAGAGCTGATAAATGCGCAAGAATCCGCAAAGCAATGGAGAAGAAGGGTGCAGATTTATTTGTACTGACTTCTCTGGATGATATTGCCTGGCTGTTAAATATACGTGGGGGAGATATCCACTGTTGTCCGGTGGTTCTTTCTTATCTTGTAATGACAAAAACAGAGATCAGACTTTTTGCAAATGAGAAAGCCTTTCAGACAGACGTACTGGAAGCGCTGGAAAAAGATGGTGTGACCCTTTTTCCCTATGACAGTATCTATGAGTATGTGAAAACATTTAAAAAGGACAAAAAAGTTCTTCTCTGCAAAAAGAAAGTCAACAGTCGTCTGGTTAGCAATATTCCGGCAGACACCCGGATTCTGGATGAAGAAAATCTTACACTTCTTCCCAAGGCAACGAAGAATCCTGTTGAGGTGGAAAATGAACGCATTGCGCATATCAGAGACGGAGTTGCAGTTACAAAGTTCATATACTGGTTAAAGAAGAATGTTGGAAGGATTCCAATCACAGAATTAAGTGCAGCAGAAAAGCTGTATGAATTCCGTTCGGAACAGGAGGATTTCATAGATAACAGTTTTGATCCGATTATTGCCTATGGAAAGCATGCTGCTATTGTACATTATTTTGCAACACCCGAAACGGATATTCCTCTGGAACCATCCGGCTTTCTTCTGGCAGATACAGGAGGACATTATAAAGAGGGAACTACTGATATTACCCGTACTGTTGTCATGGGGCCGACTACTGAGGAAGAGAAAAAGTACTTCACAGCAGTTTTGCGGGGAACTCTGAATCTGGGAGCTGCCAGATTTCTTCATGGCTGTACCGGTGTAAACCTGGATATTCTGGCGAGACAGCCGTTGTGGGAAATGGGAGAGGATTTTAAACATGGAACCGGTCATGGAGTAGGATATCTTCTGAATGTCCATGAAGGACCCAATAGCTTCCGATGGAAAATTGTTCCGGGTGGAAATGCAGTGCTGGAGGAGGGAATGATCACCTCTGATGAGCCGGGATATTACAGAGAGGATGGATTTGGAATCCGTCATGAAAATCTGATGGTCTGCAAAAAAGCTGAAAAAACAGAGTATGGTCAGTTTATGTGCTTTGAATTTCTGACTATGGTACCTTTTGATCTGGATGGAGTGGTGCCGGAACTGATGAGTGTCCGGGAACGTAACCTTCTCAATGATTACCATGCACAGGTATATGAGAAGATTTCTCCGTATTTGAACGAAGAAGAAAAAGAATGGCTGAAAGATGCTACCCGGGCAATCTGATAAAAATAAAAAAACATTTTACAAAATCAAAAAGAGGAACAGCCGTGATGGACAGCTGTTCCTTTTTGATTTATTATCTGGTTTGTTTTATTCAGAAACTTTTGCAAACTGGCTGTTATATAAAGTATGGTAAAATCCACCTTTTGCAATCAGCTCATCATGAGTACCCTGCTCAATGATACTTCCGTCTTTCATAACAAGAATCAGATCTGCATTTCGGATGGTTGAAAGCCTGTGAGCTACGATAAAGCTTGTTCTTCCCTCCATCATTCGTTCAAACGCTTCCTGAATTTGTAATTCTGTTCGTGTATCAATACTGGAAGTGGCTTCATCCAGAATCAGCATCGGAGGCAGACAGAGCATAACTCGTGTGATACACAGCAGCTGTTTCTGTCCCTGGCTTAAGCTGTCTTCGTTGAGCATGGTGTCCAGTCCTTTAGGAAGCCTCCGGATAAATTCCCAGCTGTGGGTAAGCTTGGCTGCTTCGATGATTTCAGTATCTGTAGCTTCCGGTTTTCCAATCGAGATATTGTCGCGGACAGTTCCGTTTTTGATCCATGTTTCCTGAAGCACCATACCATAGCTGCTTCTGAGAGAATGGCGGGTAATGTCTCTGATTGGTTTGCCGTCAACGGAAATAGATCCGGAATTTACATCATAGAATCTCATCAGAAGGTTGATAAAGGTTGACTTACCGCATCCGGTAGGTCCTACAATGGCAACGCGCATACCTGGTTTTACATGGAGATTAAAGTCCTCAATCAGTTTCTTTGATTCATCATAATGGAAGCACACATTCTTAATATCTACTTCACCCTTTACATCTTTCAGTGTCTCAGAAGCCTCTGCAACTTCCGGTTCCTCCTCCAGCAGATCGAAGATTCTGCCTGCACAGGCAAGAGCATTCTGAAGTTCTGTAACAACGGAACTGATATCATTGAATGGTTTCATATACTGGTTGGCATAGGAGAGAAGTACGGAAAGTCCTCCGACTGTCAGTCTGCCTCCAGGGATAATGAATGCACCCACCAGTGCAACACAGGCATAAATAATATTATTGACAAAACGGGTGGAAGGGTTTGTCAGGCTGCTGTAAAAAACAGCCTTCAGACTGCATTCCTGTAATTCTTCGTTAACCTTTGCAAAGCGTTCAGAAGATTTTTCCTCATATCCAAAAGCCTGAACAACCTTCTGGTTTCCAATCATCTCTTCAATGAGAGCAGTCTGACGTCCTCTGGCATCGCTTTGCTTCCGGAACATCTGGAAGGTATGGGAAGAAATAAATTTGGCCACCAAAAAGCTTACGGGGGTCAGGACAATGACCATCAATGTAATCCAGAAGTTTTTGGAGAACATGAAGATCAGTGTTCCGATGATCGTTACGATTCCGGAAAAAAGCTGGGTAAATCCAAGCAGCATACCATCGGATAGAATATCTGTATCTGCGATAATACGGCTGATGATATCTCCGGTACTGTGTCCGTCAAGGTAAGAGAGGGGAAGTACCTGAATGTGTCGGATGGCTTTGGCACGGATATCCTTTACTGTCTGGTAGGTCATGCGATTATTGATCACATTCATAAGCCACGTGGCAGCAGAAGAGAGGATGACCATTACAAGGATACGTGACAGGTAATACCACATCATTTCGAAGTTTACCTGATGTTGGGCAATGACCTGATCAATGGCATTTCCGAATAGGATTGGGACATACAGCTGAAGGATAACGGAAACTGCTGCCAGTATGATACTGAAGATCAGCAGAAAACGGTATCTTCCGATGAAACGCAGTACTTTAAAAAAAGTTTCGCTGCTTTTGCTTTTAGCAGGATCTTTTATTGTTGATCTGCTCATACAGTCACCTCCTTCATTATATTACCTGCAGATACAGAGGAGTATCTGGCTCTTTCTTCCGGAAACTGAGAGAAGTAGATTTCCCGGTAAGTATCACAGGTACGCAGCAGTTCAGCATGAGTACCCTTACCTGCCAGAGTACCGTTATCAAGGACAAGGATCAAGTCTGCCTGCTGAATGCTGGAGGAACGCTGGGATACCAGAAATGTAGTTACTTTCCAGTCAAGTCTGTTGAGAGACTTACGCAGTGCTGCATCAGTGGCAAAGTCCAGGGCACTGGCACTGTCATCCAGAATCAGGATTTCAGGTTTTTTTACCAGGGCACGGGCAATGGTAAGTCTTTGTTTCTGGCCGCCGGAAAGGTTTTTACCGTTCTGTTCCAGCATAAAATCAAGCTGTCCCGGTTTACCCTCTACTACCTCTTTTCCCTGTGCTGTGGTAAGTGCCTGCCACAGATCCTCGTCAGAGGCATCTTCCCGGCCCCATTTCAGATTGTCTCGGATAGAGCCTTTGAAAAGAGCTGCCTTCTGCGGAACAACGCCGATTCTGGAGCGGAGATCACTTCTGGTGTAATTTTCAATATTCTGACCATCCAGCAGAACAGTTCCTTTGCTGGCATCATAGAATCTGGAGATCAGATTTACCAGAGTGGTTTTTCCGCTTCCTGTACCACCGATAATACCTACGGTCTGTCCCTTTTTTACAGAAAAACTGATATGGGAAAGACTGGGGGCACCGGCTTTGCTGTACTCAAAGGTTACGTCATTGAATACGATGGCATTTTCAGAAAGTGATGCATCAGCAGTTGCTGTTGCAAGGTCCTTCGATATCTGAGCAGAATATGTGGAGGAAGAGGGGTAATCCATAGTAGATTTCACTTTCAGGATATCTGCCACACGTCCTGCGCAGGCTGCAGATTTGTTCAGGGTGATGATCAGGGAGGCAAGCTTGATCAGTTCCACGATCATCTGAGCCATATAGTTATAAAGGGCAACAACCTGTCCCTGCTGCATACCGCCAAGATTTACTTCTACTCCTGCTTTCTGGATCAGAATAACAGTAGCAATATTGATCAGTACGTAAGTGACCGGATTTAACAAAGCGGAAAGCTTTCCTACAAAGAGATTTAACTTTGTCAGCTCCTGATTGCGGGTATCAAATTCTGCAACTGCCTCTTTTTCGCGGCAGAATGCACGGATAACGCGGACGCCTGTAAGGTTTTCTCTGGTCAGTCCGGTTACTGTGTCCAGTTTTCCCTGTACTTTTTTAAACAGAGGAATACTGAGAAACATAATGACAAAGACAACCAGAAACAGAAATGGGATCGCAACAGCAAAAACCAGGGCACATTTAAAGTCAATGGTAAATGCCATGACCATGGAACCAAGTACGATAAACGGACTTCGAAGAAGAAGACGAAGTCCCATATTTAATCCGTTCTGAATCTGATTGACATCATCGGTGAGTCTTGTGATAAGAGTATCTGTTCCCAGTGTATCCAACTCTGTATAGGACAGATGCTGTACATGGTCATAAACTGCCTGTCTTAATTCTGTGGCAAAGCCCACGCTGGCTTTAGCGGCAAAGAACTGAGCTGTGATGGTACTGGCAAGACCAAGAGCCGCCATTAGTATAAGAATAGAAAATCTCTGGACAATGTATTTGTTGTCATGGTTTGCAATACCTACATCAATGATCTGTGCAATGACGATAGGCACGATCAGGTCAAATACAACCTCCAGAAATTTAAAAAATGGCGCCAGGATGCTTTCTTTTTTGTAGTTTTTTAAATAAACTGCCAATGAACGCATTTTAAAAATTCCTTCCTTTCGTAAAAAATCTTTCCTATATTATTTCTTCCTTTTTTTGAAAAATAATACATTCAAAAGTGTATCATTTGAGACTTTTTTGTCAAGAAGAATGTGCAAAAACAGATGAACTTTGGAGAAAATTCAGCTTGACTTCAAAAAAAGATATTACTAAAATATTCCGTAGCGCTATTTGTACGCTGGCAACTGATAAATTATTATTACCATAATGAGGAAGAGACAGACTATGGAGATTATTGAGACATTTGGTCATTATGTGGAAAATCTGACGGATAAAAAGCCTCAGTCAGCCCGCCGGCTGTTAAAAACCGGCTGGGAGGCGCAGAATCTGAAGTTCCGTTACATGCAGGACAAGAGACTGATGCCTGCAGACAGGCATCTTGCAAATCTGATGATGGATACCATGCTGCGGCCCATTCAGAAACCGGAAGATTCTGTTATTGTAAGTATTTTTACACCCTGCGAAATGATGCAGGAGGTGGGATTACATCCCTATAATGTAGAAGGATTTTCCTGCTATCTTTCTGCAAGCAAAGCAGAGAGGGCATTTTTGCAGCAGGCAGAGAATCAGGGAATTGCAGAGACACTGTGCAGTTATCACAAGACATTTCTTGGTGCAGCGCAGAAAGGACTTCTGCCAAAGCCCAAATGTATTGTTTATACCAACCTGACCTGCGATGCTAACCTGCTCACCTTCCGTACCCTGGCAGATTTTTACCAGGTACCTGTATTTGCCATTGATGTACCATGGAATCAGACCACAGAGAATGTACAGTATGTGGCAGATCAGTTAAAGGATTTAAAAATATTTCTGGAAAAAAATACAGGAAAAACAATCTCTGAGGACAGATTAAAGGAACGTCTTGCCTGCAGTAAGCGGACTCTGGAGAATTACAAAAAATATCAGCAGATGCGTGCAGACAGATATGTGCCCTCTGATCTGGTCACACCCTTGTATGCAGGAATGACAAACAATATCCTTCTGGGAACAGCAGAAGAAGAGAAGTATACACAGATGCTTCTTGAAGATATTAAGAAAGCACCGGCAGCGAAAGGGAAACACATTTACTGGATGCATACCATTCCATTCTGGTCGGATGTAGTGCGCCAGGAGCTTTGCTTCAGTGAGAAAGCCCAGATCGTAGGATGTGAACTTGCAGAAACCTGTGAGCCGGATTTTGATCCTGAGAACCCCTTTGAAGCAATGGCAGAAAGAATGGTATATCATTCACTGAACGGAAGTGCCCTTAGAAGGATTGAAGCCGGTATCCGCCATGCGAAACAGGCAGGAGCAGACGGTGCTGTGTGGTTTGGACATTGGGGATGTAAACATACGCTTGGTGCGGCACAGCTTGCAAAGAAGAAGTTCGAGGAAGCCGGTCTGCCCCTTTTGATCCTGGACGGTGACGGGTGTGATCGAAGCCATGGAGGAGAAGGACAGACTTCCACCAGGCTGGGAGCTTTTCTGGAAATGCTGGGAGGTGCTGAGAATGAATAAAACTTACTATGTCTGTAAATATACCCCAATTGAACTTCTGGAATCTCTTGGCGGGGAATGTGAGAACTTTAATCATATGCCGGAGGGATTTGACCTGGCCGATCAGGTTTCACATCCCAATATCTGCGGTTTTGGAAAAACACTTCTGGAAGGAGTCATGGAGGGGAAAATCAAGGAACTTGTCCTGGTGAGCTGCTGTGATACTATCCGGAGTGTCTATGACATTCTGCTGGAAAGCGGCAAGCTGGATTTTCTCTATATTTTGGATGTGCTTCACTGTGACAGTGCCTGTAGCAGAGAGCGTATGGCTGTACAGTTAAAAGGGCTGGCGAAGGCTTATGCACAGTACAAAGGCACAGAGTTTGATGCCGGAAAATTCCGGGCTGCTTTCCATGCACAGGAGAAAATCACAAAGTCCCATATTGCAGTGCTTGGCGCCAGAATGGGGCAGGAATTATTTGAAATGACCAGCAAAGCTATGCCTCTTCCTGTAGAGAATGATACCTGCGTGCATAACCGTTCTGTGGGAAATATACTTCCACCGGAGGGTGCTTCTTTTGATGAGCTGATGGACTGGTATGCAGGTGAGATTCTGGGGCAGATTCCATGTATGCGTATGATGGACCCGACAGGTCGTAAGAAGCTTTATAATGATCCGTCTGTTGCGGGGATTATTTATCATACAGTGAAGTTTTGTGATTTTTACAGCTTCGAATATGCTGAGATCAAGAACCATACAGATGTACCTCTTTTAAAAATTGAATCAGATTATACTATTCAGAGCAGCGGTCAGCTTCTTACCAGACTGGAAGCTTTTGCAGAGAGCATTCAGCCTGAAACACTGGAGCAGACCATAGATGGAGACACAAAAGGAGAGAGAAAAATGGGAAAAGGTTATTTCGCAGGGATTGACAGTGGTTCCACCAGTACAGATGTGGTGATTTTAAATAAAGACCATGAGATTGTGACCAGTATTATCCTGCCTACAGGAGCAGGAGCTGCTATCGGAGCAGATCGTGCCCTTGCAGAAGCATTGAAGGAGGCCGGATTGCAGAGAGAAGATATTGATGCGCTGGTTACTACCGGATACGGACGTACAGCTATTAAAAATGGTGATAAGAGCATCACAGAGATCACCTGTCATGCAAGAGGTGCGCATTTCCTGAATCCGGAAGTCCGTACTGTTATTGATATTGGCGGACAGGACAGCAAGGTGATCCGACTGGATGAGAACGGTGCAGTTGCAAACTTTGTTATGAATGACAAATGTGCGGCAGGAACCGGACGATTTCTGGAAATGATGGCACGTACCATGGAAATGAATCTGGATCAGATGAGCGAATGTGGGCTGGAATTCAAAGAAGATATTACAATTTCCAGTATGTGTACAGTATTTGCAGAATCAGAAGTTGTATCCCTGATCGCCCAGAATAAGGCAACAGATGATATTGTCCATGGCTTGAATAAGGCGGTTGCCGTAAAGACTGCCGCCCTTACCAGACGTGTGGGCGGTGAGGAGAAATATATGATGACCGGTGGTGTTTCTAAGAATAAGGGCCTGGTAAAGACACTGGAAGAGAAGCTTGGAACAAAGCTGGTGATCAGTGACAAGGCTCAGCTTTGCGGTGCACTTGGCGCGGCACTGTTTGCGGCTGATATGGCTGATGTATAAAAATTATTTAAATATCCAGGGATTTTACAAGGTGGAAATCTCTGGAATTTTTATACTTTTTTTATAAAAGTTTAATTTTCTATTGACGAGTTCGAATTTAAGAGCTATAGTATACCACAGTAACAGCAAATTAACGAGGTGAAGTTTGCAGGAAAGAGGAAGCCACACAAAAGGCTATACCCGCCGAAGGAGTAAAACTCTCAGGTTCCCTGGATGCAGGGAAGAACTGCAAATGGATCGTTTCTCTGGAGACACCCGTTAGATCGGGGGCCGAAGGTGCAAATAACACGAATTATCAATAGCTACCCACAAATGGTTATCTGATTCGTGTCTTGAATCTCTCAGGCAAAAGGACAGAGGATGCTTTATCATCCCCGCTGATTCATATGAACTATATGAACAGTATTTTCTGAACTTCTGATTTTTGAAACGGTCTGTTATTACTTTGTTTCCCAGCTGTACAATATATTACACTTTTTAATAGGTAATTGCGAAACAAGTTCGCAATCTTGATTGAAAACAAGGATAGAATC
>NZ_JAJDMJ010000074.1:0-12972 GCF_020593585.1 Blautia sp. DFI.6.71 | reverse complement strand
GAATTTTCGAGAATCGTATGTGTTTCACTGTTTAGTTATCAAGGTTGTCTGTCTTCGCCTCTCGGCTTACAGCTTATTTATTATATCACTTGCTTTTTGCTTTGTCAAGAACTTTTTTATTTTATTTTTTAAGTTCTTTTTTCATCTGTATCAGCAACTCTGATATAATATCATGTCTTCAGTTTCCTGTCAACACTTTTTTTATATTTTTTTCAACTTTATTCAACCAAATCTCTGTTGTCTGTCAAAAAAAATCCGCCTCACTCAGAAGCGGATTTATCATATCATTATTTTCTTTTTACGTCAAGTATTATTTTACATTTTTTTACATATTTTTTACACCATCTCCGATATCGCTATAATATCCTCATTTTTAACGCCCCAATATCAAAGTAAAGATTCAGAAATCGTTCGCATTTGCGCAGGAAGACATTTGGATCTGATACCTACGGTCCACAGATACCAAACCTTTTTAATAGAAGATACTCATAAATATCCTGATTAGGATATCTCTGTCATATATGAAACTCAGGATGCAATCTTTCTTAATGATCTGAAGGGCCGCCTCACCAGCCTTTGTATTGCACACAATGGTGAGAGCCAGAAAGATAATCCATATTACTATAAGGAATTTAACTGCCCCCAGCAACGCTCCTGCTACCTTGTTCATGCCATGCAGCACAGGTAATCTCGTCACAAGATTCAGCATCCATGTGATACTCCTCACCATAATCGTCGACATCAGCAGAGAAATCAGGAAAGAAATTCCGTTCACTGCCATTCTCGCCAGATATTGAGCAATATAATCCGAAAATGTAGTTACAGCCAAATACTGGTAACTGTCAGAATTATTATTCTGAACCAGTCCATTCCTCAGCAGTTCCGGGAGATTCATTTCATTTATAAATTCAGTCTGGCTTTCTCCACTGCCTGTCCATGTGCTGTATTCCTCTCCTACAAACTCCCGGCAGCTTTCCTGTACTTTTTCATAAATTGATGTATTTTCCCGAATAAACTCATTTACATAAGGATTTATAAACCACACGATCGCCATCGACAGAAAAACACATACAAGCGAAACCAGTTCTTTTATCAGTCCCCGCCTATAACCTCTGACACATGCAGCCGCCAGAAAAAGTATCGTAATGACTCCGGCCCACGTTAAAGCCATTTTCATCCTCCTAACTAAGTTTTATTATCTCTACACCGCTGTCCAATACCAGAAGATATCTGTTCATTCCGATTTTGAAGAAATCTTTGATCGTTCCATCCACACTGCCAAGATATTTCTGTACTCCCCTGCTGTTCATTACACACATCTGGGAACTGTTGTACATCAGAATATTTCCACCGCTTAATTTAATCGTCGTATATGGAATATTGAAGTTTTCTTTGAATTTCAATTTGCCATCTGTAGTATAAACTTCCATTGTATACTGTTTGTCTTTACTGTCATTCTTAAACACAAGACCAATCATATCATTATCATAAAAAGTACTGACAATTTCTTTATCTACTTTTACTGTTTTTACTTCCTTCGGAATCTGGCTTCCATGATAAATTGTAAATCCATTATCTTTAAGTGCTACAGACCGGTTATTATCAAGATACTGGATCTGCGGAACTACCACGCCTTCATACTTATATCCACTGACAATTCTGTCATCCTCGTTCTGTCCTACATCTCCAAAATTGTAAAATGCCACATAACTGGTCGTATCACTTCCATCTACGAACTGATAGGTTACCATCATGATCACTCCGTCTTCAGATACAGCAATATCAAGGGGATATCCCGGATCATCTATCTTCGTCTGATTTTCAGCAATCAGACTTCCATCTGTACCATAAAAATCAATCCATGTATCATCTCCGCCATCCAGGATTGCCGCAACAAGACCGCTTTTGGATACTTTTGCTTTGACAATACTGTAAGAAGTAGTTACACTGCCTGTTTTTCCGGATTTATCATAAATCTCCAAAGTTGTTCCATCTTTATCCGCAATCACCGCACGAGTTCCATTGACATCTGCCACAGGATTCTGCATCTGATAGGTTTCACTCCATAATGTACTCATCTTATCAGAAACAAGCGAAACTCCGTCCGGACTGTATCGAAGGATATTTCCGTCCATTTCAACATAATTTGTAGAAACAATATCCTCCTGCTCACTTGTCTGGACTACTTTATAAGTATGATAGCTTCTCTTCTCTATGTAAAATCCCACAGCCGTTACAGCAGCAGCTATCGCCACCACTGTAATAACTGTCTTTTTCACTACACTTCTTTTGTGGCGGGACAATCTGCGCTCATAATCATCTGCATATTCCTCTTCAGCTCTCTCCCGGGCTTTCGCTTTTCTGTTTCGCTCTGCCTGAAGCTTTTTCTTTTTATGTTTTTTTATTATTTTCTTAAATGTATTTGCCATTTTAGCCTTTACCTTATTTCTCACTTTCATTTTGTTGATTATCAGGTTTCAGTTTTTGCCATTTATTATAGCACAGTTTTCTAAGGTAATACAATTACTTGTCCCGGATAAATGATTTCGTCCGCTGACATCCCATTCAATTTACAGATTTGGCTTATAGCTTCGATACTTCCGTATCTGTCCATACTTATCTGAAAAAGAGTATCGCCGGGCTGAATCACATATGACTCATGGGCTTTTCCCGCTGCTTCGCTGTTTTCCTTCTGCACAGCTTCCCTGACACGTTTCTGTGCTTTACGTTCATCTGCTTCCTGCTGGTAGATTTGTTCGGTTTTATCTGCTTTTTCTGTCTTTACATCCGGAAGCTGTTCTGTTTTGTCCGATTTTTGTTCTGTATCTGTCTGCTCTGCTGATATTTTTTTCTCTGAAGTATTGTTTTTCTTTTCAGAATTTTCTTTTTCACTGGTGCTTTGATTATTCTCTTCATTATTCTTTTTATTCTTCCCTGCATCATTTTGTATAGTATCTGTCCGGTATTGTTTATGCTGTCTGACAGCTTCATTGTTCGAAGTCCCGACAACAGGAGACGGCGTTATCTCCTCAACGATCACTGAAGAAACCGTCGCGCTCTCCTTTTCGTTCTGTTTTACATTCTGGTAACTTCTGTAAAAATTAACACCCACTGTCAGTACTGCAATTGCCAGACATGCAGTTAATCCATATGAAAAAACAGAAGGAGCTGCCGGCTCCTTCCTGGTTTCCTTTTTATCTGCAATTATTTTGCGAAAATCTTTCACAGCCTGATCTTCATATTTTTCCTGAGGTTCCGGCTGAAGTTCTTCATTTTTGTCGATCATATACGTCTGCATACCGGGATTTTTTTCATAATAAAGATAATACCCTCCCAGACGCACCATTTCATTGTTTTCATAACGGAAGAAAGCATCTTCCCTTTCCTGCGGTTCCATAAGCATCAGGACTTTTTCTCCTCCAAAATGTTTCATGTGTACTTTTGACATCACTTCCGATACTTTCAGGAGAAGCTGAGGCTGTGAAAAGAACCATCCCACAATCTCCTGATCTTCGAAGTACTCCTTCTGGGCTTCCTGTATCTGCTTCCATTGATTTTCCGAAAAATCGATATGATCAGGTGCTGCCTCCATCTCCTCCGCTATAATAGCACCTTTGATAAACAGATAAGCTGTCTGAGAACGCCATTTAAGATTTCCTGTAAGAACTGCCACTCTGGTTTTTGCTTCTCCCAGAGAGTCTTCCGTTCTGGCAAGTCTTACCAGAAATGTGTACACATAGTCCTCCATATAAATCCTGTAATCTTCGGCTGCCAGGCCGATCTGGCGTATATTTCTGGGTAATCCAAACGGTTCCTCACCATTTTGTCCTTCCTGAGATTCGTCCTTATAGATTACTTCTATCATCTCTCATCACCCCTTCGGGTATCAGGATAACACAGATAAATTGCAGATTTTATCACATTATAAGAGGAATTTACCAGAATTTGGCGACAGATTTTGCACAGTGCATATTTTTATCCCGGTAAGGATATGATGTTATCAGAAGCCTCTTCGCAGCTTGTTGTTATGAAGCAAAGGGACTATAGCAATTAAAAGATATAATCAATAATGTGCTCTCGAAATCTTTTTGTGCAGGTACAATAGAGACTCTGCGAGTACATAATACGATCAGGGAGGTTTTATGGTATTTTATGTGGACTCACAGAAAAGCAGTTCTGCTGAGGAAATCGCTTTTCTTTTAAATAAATGTATTCTTCAATATCCCGGCAGATGGTCGGAACTGGTTTTTCTGTGTATCGGAAGTGACCGCGTGACAGGAGACTGTCTCGGTCCCTATATCGGACACCAGTTACTTGAACATCTGAATACAGACACTCATGGCGTTTATGTTTACGGTACCCTGAAAAGCCCCGTACATGCTTTAAATCTTTCCAGAATTTCCCGCCAGATCAAAATTCTGCATCCCGAAGGTCTGGTTATTGCAGTGGATGCCTCTCTTGGACAAAAAAAGCACCTGGGGTATGTGACCATCGCAGATGGTGCACTTTACCCAGGTGCTGCAGTTCAGAAAGAACTTCCTCCTGTTGGTGATATCCATATCACAGGGATTGTAAACATTGCAGGTGTACTGGAACAGCTAACCCTTCAGACTACCCGCCTGTCTACGGTAATCTCTCTGGCAGATACCATCACACAGGGAATCGTAAATTATACAAATTCTTTGATCTGTTTGTAGATGCCTTCTGCATCAAGACCATATTTCTCAAGAAGAGCTGTGGCAGGACCGGATTCTCCGAATACATCATTTACACCGATACGTTTTACAGGTACAGGTGCTTTCTCAGACAGGCATTCGCATACTGCTCCGCCAAGTCCGCCGATTACTGAATGCTCTTCTACAGTTACAACCTTGCCTGTTTCTTTGGCTGCTGCAACTACAAGTTCTTCATCCAGAGGCTTAATCGTATGGATATTGATTACTTTTGCATCTACGCCGTCTGCCGCAAGCTTCTCTGCAGCTTCAAGAGCAGGAGCTACGCAGAGACCGTTTGCAATGATCGTAAGGTCTTTTCCTTCACGAAGGACAATACCTTTGCCTAATTCAAATTTATAGTCCGGTCTGTCATTGATAACCGGAACTGCCAGACGTCCAAATCTCATATATACAGGACCAACATGCTCATAAGCTGCTTCTACCATAGCTTTTGCTTCAATATCATCAGAAGGGCAGGCAACAACCATTCCCGGAATTACTCTCATAAGAGCAAAATCCTCACAACACTGATGGGTAGCACCATCTTCACCTACAGAAATTCCGCCATGAGTAGCGCCAATTTTTACATTGATCTTCGGATATGCAATAGAGTTACGAACCTGCTCAAAAGCACGTCCTGCTGCAAACATTGCAAATGTGCTGGCAAATGGAACTTTTCCTGTAGTAGCCAGACCTGCGGCAATGCCCATCATATTACACTCGGCAATACCACAGTCAATATGACGCTCCGGAAATTCTTTTTTGAATACGCCAGTCTGAGTAGCTGCAGCAAGGTCAGCGTCCAGAACGACCAGGTTCTCATGTTTCTTACCTAATTCAACCAGCGCAGCACCGTAGCTTGCTCTTGTTGCGATCTTCTTTACTTCTGACATAATGCTTCACCTGCCTTTTCTAACTCTTCCATTGCCTGTGCATACTGCTCGTCATTCGGAGCTTTTCCATGCCATCCAACCTGATTTTCCATAAAGGAAACACCTTTTCCTTTTACAGTTTTCATAATGATAGCTGTAGGCATTCCCTTAGTAGCTTTTGCTTCATCAAAAGCAGCTCTTAACTGATCCATATCATTTCCGTCCGCAACGTTAATTACATGGAAGTTAAATGCCTCAAATTTCTTATCAATCGGGTATGGAGAACATACTTCATCAACCTTACCGTCGATCTGAAGTCCATTATTATCCACGATCACTACAAGATTGTCCAGTTTTCTGAAGCCTGCAAACATAGCAGCTTCCCAAACCTGGCCTTCCTGAATTTCGCCGTCACCTAATAAGGTGTATACACGATAGCTTTCATTGCTTAATTTGGCAGAAAGCGCCATACCAACTGCTGCAGAGATTCCCTGTCCCAGAGAACCGCTGGACATATCAACACCCGGGATATGTTTCATATCCGGATGTCCCTGTAAATAGGAACCCAGATGACGAAGAGTCTTCAGATCTTCTTTTGGGAAAAAGCCTCTTTCTGCAAGTGCAGAGTAGTATCCCGGTGCTGTGTGGCCTTTGGAAAGTACGAAACGGTCACGATCAGCCTTCTTAGGATCCTTTGGATCAATATTCATTTCTTCAAAATATAAATAAGTGAATACATCTGCTGCAGACAGAGATCCGCCCGGATGTCCTGCTTTTGCAGAATGTAATGCAGTAACGATGTCTTTACGGACTTCGTTTGCAATTTTCTGAAGTTCTAATTTTTCCATTGTGGTAAATTCTCCTTATTCGCCGAATACTGCTTTATAATCTTTCTGGAATTTCTCAATACCTGCATCTGTCAGAGGATGTTTTGTCATCTGTACGATTACATTGTACGGAACAGTTGCAATGTCAGCACCTGCAAGTGCACAGTCTGTTACATGAATCGGATTTCTTACGCTTGCTGCGATGATTTCTGTCTCGATTCCTGCCACTTCAAAAATCTCAGCGATCTCGCGGATCAGATCAACACCTCTTGTAGAAATGTCATCCAGTCTTCCAAGGAACGGAGATACATAAGTAGCACCTGCTCTTGCAGCCAGAAGTGCCTGGTTAGCAGTGAAGATCAGAGTAACGTTTGTCTTGATTCCTTCTGCATGAAGAACCTTAACTGCTTTCAGACCTTCTACTGTCATAGGAATCTTAACAACCATATTCGGATGAATGGCTGCAATCTCACGTCCCTCTTTGATCATTCCTTCTGCATCTGTTGTAGTAGCTTTTACTTCACCGCTGATCGGTCCGTCTACGATAGATGTGATCTCTTTGATTACTTCCTTGAAATCCCTTCCTTCTTTTGCGATAAGAGACGGATTTGTGGTAACACCACAGATTACACCCATATCATTAGCTGCCTTAATATCTTCTACTTTTGCTGTGTCAATAAAAAATTTCATGTTCTTAACCCTCCTGATTTTTGCTTGTCATAATCGTTCATTGATCTTATGGTTTCATTATAACAGACTTTACATTCAGGTCAAGCGTGGCAAAAGATTATTAATAATTTCATCATTAATAATCGCATGTTTTATTAATTCTTTATTTTTCAGTCAAAGCATATATTCGTTGTTATCAACATGCAATATACAATATGTTTTATAACCATTTCTTTTCGTAACTGTTCGCTGTCTTTGCTGTTGCAGGAAACCTCCGTCAGAAATCATTTCTGATATCGGATTTCAGCCGCACATCCTGAAATTTTGGTACGTTTCCAGAAAATGCCTGCCGGGTAGATATTCGCAATCTACCTCGCCACGCAGCTCTATACCAAATAACTGTTCTGCAGTTTCGATAAATTATTATTAATAATTTTCATTCGACGTATTTAATTATTTTTTTTGGTTCTGATATACCCCGTAGTGCGTCTCGCTATCAGCTTGGGGGTATATTCAATATTATAGAGACTGACAGGAGCAGAATCTGTGAGAAAGCGGTCCTGCTCATCGATTTTGCGCAGTATAATATCACAGGCATCTCTGCCTTTAAGGGCTACGAAATGATCGATCGTAGTAAGAGAGATCTTCCGTATTCCCGAATAAAAGATATTATCGCACCCAATCACCGATACATCCTTGGGTACATGAATCCTTGCTTCATGGAGAGCATCCAGCGCACCAATAGCCATCATATCATTCTGGCCTGCAATAGCTGTAAATTCCCTGCCTTCATCCAGAAGCTCCATAGTAAGCTCATAACCCATCGAATATTCCGAATCCATCCGTGGGATCTGCATATCGATAGCTTCATCCGCAGCCTTAATGATCACATGATCCTTCAGGCCTTCTTTCTCAAACTCTTTCACAAAACCATTTACACGTTTTGTTCTCTGCCATTGTCTCCTTGTCAGGGGCGGAGTGATAAACGCTACATCTCTGTGCCCCAGATCAAGCAGATGTCTTGCCATCATCCTTCCCACAACTGTATTATCCTGATTAATGGCATCTATAGTTGTAGTTTTCTCTTTATTACTGATGATAACCAGTGGGATTGTCTGCGCCAGTTCCTCTACCTGCTGCTGAAAATCCGGATTTGGATTACAGCAGTAGATAATGCCAAGTGGCTCTATTGTACCCATCATGCGCAGATACTTCTCCTCCAGACGGGGATCTCTCTGTGTATTACAGATAAAGACACCATATCCCTGCTTGTTCGCCACTGCTTCAATCCCCTGCAGAAGCAATACATAATACGGGCTTGTAAGCGTAGGGCAAAAAACAACGATCAGCTTCTCTTTCCGGCTTTCTTTTCTGTTCTTTCGTCCGGGAAGATGATAGCCTAATTCTCTGGCTGCCTGCTCTACCTTCTCCACTGTTTCTCTGGAAAAAGAAACATTATATTTCTTATTCAGGACCATGGAAACAGTTGCCTGGGAGACTCCTGCCCTCTTTGCCACGTCAGAAGAAGTTGCTTTCTTTTTAGACAAAGTGATGCCTCCTTTTCCGATGATCTTTTGTCAGAACAGTAACCTTAAAGCTCCACACGCCCCTCAAGAGCACGTAAAAGAGTCACTTCGTCAATATATTCCAGATCTCCTCCTACCGGAACTCCGCTTGCAATCCTGCTGACTTTGATCCCGGTAGGTTTGATCAGCTTACTGATATACATTGCCGTTGTTTCCCCCTCCAGACTGGAATTGGTAGCAATAATCACTTCCTTTACCTCATCCTTTGCCAGACGCTGCATGAGTTCTTTCAGTTTGATATCATCCGGCCCGATTCCAAGCATTGGAGAGATTGCACCATGAAGAACATGATAAACGCCATCAAACTTGCCTGTTTTTTCATAAGCTGCAAGATCTCTTGTATTCTCTACCACCATGATCACTGAATGATCACGCTTATCATTGCTGCAGATGGGACAGATCTCTCTGTCTGTCAGAGTACAGCAGCACTTGCAATACTGTACATTCTCTCTGGCACCGGTAATTGAAGAGGTAAGCTGCTCTACCTGATCCTTTGGCATATTCATGATATGAAATGCCAGTCTCTGTGCTGATTTCGCACCGATTCCCGGAAGATGGGAAAGCTGCTCGATCAGCTTATTGATATGACTACTGTAGTATTCCATCAGAATGGAAGACCTCCGCCAAGTCCGCCCAGACCACCAGTCAGTTTAGACATAACAGCTGTAGATTCTTCTTCCACTTTGCGAAGTGCTTCGTTTGTAGCTGCAACGATGAGATCTTCCAGCATTTCGATGTCATCCGGATCTACAACTTCCTCCTGAAGCTTTACTTTTGTCACCTCTCTCTTACCTGAGATAGTTACCTCTACAGCTCCGCCTCCTGCAGTAGCCGTAAATTCTTTCTCTTCCAGAGCTTTCTGATTCTCTTCCATCTGGCGCTGCATTTTCTGCGCCTGTTTCATAAGATTATTCATATTTCCCGGCATACCCATTCCCGGGAATCCTCCACGTTTTGCCATTTGTGATGTCCTCCTTGCTATTTATTGCCTTATTATTTACTGCCTTTTCCTGTCCGGAGAATATTTAGTTACTGTTGACTCCGTTCACAGTAACGTAGCCAAAATTCATTCCAGATTGCCTGCAGCAATGGAATTTTGGCTTGTATGTCTCGGGATTTTGGCATATTCATGCCAAAACACCTCGCGAGATAGTGGTGTGTGAACAGTAACAATATTTATTCTCCTTTTTCCTCATCAGGATCTTCCTCTATCACAACATCCATGTGGATATTATTCTTTATCGCCTGGTCCACTGTGATATTTGCCAGATTTGTATGCTGATGCTTATCTGCCACCAGCATCTGGATCTCTACTGTTTTTCCTGTCTGGGCAGTGATAATGTCCTGAAGCTCTTTCTTCGCTTCCGGATTGTCCACATAGGACTGCCCCAGAAAATCCTGAAATTCCACATAAAGAACAGGTTCTCCTGTCTCACTGTTATACTTCGGAACAGATTTCTGAAGCATCTGCTTGAACATCCCTGTCGTCTGTCCTGTGATCACTCTCCAGCCTGCCACGATCTTCTGCAAATCTTCCGGTGCAGCTTTCGCCGGTGCTTTGTTTCCCGCCGGTTCCTGAACTGCTCCGGTTTCTGCCGGCATTTTCCCTGAACCCTGCTGCACGATCACCTGCTGTACCGGACGTTCATCCATCCGCTGTTCCAGCACACGCAGTCTGTCCAGAACAGAATCCAGATTAGTCTCCATTGCAGGACGGCACAACTTGATCAGTGCAATCTCCACGAGAACCCTTTTCTGGGTTGCATATCGGATCTGGTTGGACAAATCCGAAAAAATACGGATATACCGCATCAGCGTCTCCACATCCAGCATGGTGCTCTCTTCTTTCAGAAGCTTCATGTTGTCGGATGAGACATCGATCGCTTCCTCCGGATTCTCAGAAGTCTTAACGAGAAGAAGATTTCTCATATACCAGGTAAAATCTCCCACAAACTGGCTCAGTTCCCTGCCTCCTACGATCAGTTCCTCCAGGATATGAATGGAACCTGTCACATCTCCCCGGATCACTTTGCGCAAAAGCTTGCTAAACACTTCGGTGTCAACGGCTCCCAGAACCTCCAGAACTTTATCATAGGTAAGTTCCTGTCCAAGATAAAAAGCAATACACTGGTCGAGAAGGCTGAGCGCATCTCGCATGGAACCATCTCCCGCTTTCGCTACATATCGGACTGCTTTTTCCTCAGCTTCTACACCTTCAACTTTGAGCAGTTCATCCAGTCTGGCCGCGATAGTGTCTATGGTGATCCTGTGGAAATCATATCTCTGGCATCTAGATAAAATCGTAATCGGAATCTTGTGCGCCTCTGTAGTTGCCAGGATAAACATAACATAAGACGGTGGTTCCTCCAGTGTTTTCAGCAGGGCATTGAAGGCACCTGTGGAAAGCATATGAACCTCATCAATAATATATACTTTATATTTACCTTCTGTAGGGCGGTAAGAAACCTCTTCTCTGATCTCACGTATATTATCCACACCATTGTTGGATGCAGCATCGATCTCGATCACATTCATTGCAGTTCCTGCCTGGATTGCCTTGCACATGGCACATTCATTACAGGGGCTGCCATTTACGGGATGCTCACAGTTGACTGCCTTCGCCAGAATTTTGGCTACTGTTGTTTTACCGGTTCCTCTGGTGCCGCAGAACAGATACGCATGGCCGATACGGTTATGCTTAATCTGATTTGTCAGAGTAGTCACTATGTGATCCTGACCTTTGACATCCGCGAAATTATCCGGCCTGAACTTTCTGTAAAGAGCAGTGTAACTCATGAGTAAACTCCTATCGTAACTATTCAGCACCCCCACTGTCAGCAGCGCGCCAAATAGTTATCTCTATCTTATTATCACAGCCGCCGCGGAAAAAATTCCCGCGGCGGTCTTTTTTACATCCATATCTTATATGAAAAAGTATCTATCAGTCAAGTACTGTTTCACTTAATCAGTCACCAAAGCTGATACCGATCTGTTTGGCAGCAACTACAAGCTGATCTTTCGGTGATACCATCTTAAGCTTACCTGCACACTCTTCAAGAGGTACACGTTTAATTTTGCCGTTTACCACGCCGATCATGATGCCATATTCACCATCCATGATCGCCTGCGCTGCACCTGCACCGATTCTTGTGGAAAGAACGCGGTCATACGGACATGGTTCTCCGCCTCTCTGTGTATGTCCCGGAACTGTAACGCGGACTTCGCTTCCGATCTCTTTGTAGATCTGGTCAGCAATCTCATAGGAAACGGACGGATATTTCTTTGCTCGGGCTTCCAGTCTCTCTTTGTATTTCTTTTTAGGAAGTTCTGCGTCTTCTTTGGAAATCGCACCTTCTGCAACTGCAAGGATTGTGAAACGCTTGCCTGCTTTGGCGCGTTTCTGGATTGCTGCGGTAACTTTTTTGATATCATATGGGATCTCAGGAATCAGGATGATATCCGCACCGCCTGCAACACCTGCATGAAGTGTCAGACTTCCTACCTTGTGTCCCATGATCTCTACGATAAATACACGTCCATGTGAAGATGCTGTCGTATGGATACAGTCAATGGCATTTGTGGCAATGTTTACCGCACTCTGGAAACCAAAGGTCATGTCTGTGCCATAGATGTCATTATCAATAGTCTTTGGAAGATGGATAATGTTCAGTCCTTCTTCTCTCAGAAGGTTTGCTGTCTTCTGTGTACCATTTCCGCCAAGGATCACAAGGCAGTCCAGGCAGAGTTTATAATAAGTCTGCTTCATTGCTTCAACCTTGTCCAGGCCATTCTCATCCGGAACACGCATCAGTTTGAATGGCTGTCTGGATGTTCCGAGGATTGTGCCGCCCTGTGTAAGGATTCCGGAAAAATCTTTGGATGTGAGCATACGGTATTTACCATAGATCAGTCCTTTATATCCATCATCAAATCCATAAACTTCCAGTTCATCCAAATTGTTGCTCAGTCCCTTTACTACTCCTCGCATGGTAGCGTTAAGTGCCTGACAATCACCGCCGCTGGTAAGCATACCTATTCTTTTAATCATGATAGTATCCTCCATTTCTGTGTTTTAAGAATTATCCATATCCATACATACAAGACATGTTGTGTACTCTGGCATATCCATTTCCAGAATAAAGATAGTTTATTTCTGTTTATTATATAATATTTATCGTTTTCATACAATAGTGTTAGAAAAGTTTTAGTTACTATTCACGCACTACGTTCGTTACTGTTCACTCCGTTTGTTACTGTTCACTCCGTTCTCAGTAACATAGCCAAAATTCATTCCAGATTGCCT
>NZ_JAJDMJ010000073.1:0-13300 GCF_020593585.1 Blautia sp. DFI.6.71 | reverse complement strand
TTCAGTATACGGATATGCAGGTACAGGAGAGTGTGACAATAGAGGAAGCGAATGAGGGGGAAAAGGAGTAAGATAGTTGGCTTTTTTGTGATAAAATAAAGAAAAAACGGGAAGGTATCAAAAATTATGAAAAAGGATTCAAGAATGACAGAGGGAAGTATCTCTGGAAAGATTATCTTTTTTTGCCATTCCACTGTTTCTCGGAAATCTGTTTCAGCAGTTGTATAATACAGCAGATTCCCTGATCGTAGGCAATTTTCTTGGAAGTAATGCGTTGGCTGCTCACAGAAAACCCGAGACATACCGCGCGAATTTATGCGGCTAGCATAAATTAAGTTTGCGAAGCAAACGATACTCCTTGGGCTTTGCACAAGGAGGTTCATATTTCCTGCATCGCGAAGCGTGTTGCTGAGAATGGAGTAAACAGTAACTTTTTGCCCGATGATTTACAAAATATCTTGACAGAGGTATTGATTTTGTTATAGTATTAGATTCAATAAAGGGGAGTAACCTACGTTTGAAAATCTGCGTTTGCAGTGTCGTCAGTACGGTGGAGACATCCGGCGCTGCAAGGAAATGGTGAGACTTTTATTGCATTTTTTGTTATGCAATAAGGGTTTCTTTTTTATATCATTTTATTAAAAATCCTTCATTGCATAAAAAATTACAGTTGGTGAATATTTGCAAAAAAGGAGGCAAAGGTAATGAAGGAAATCTATCAACAAACAGTAGAAGAAGTTCTGGATCACGTGGAAAGCAGGGAATCAGGGCTTACCAGTGAACAGGTTGAAAGATCCAGAGAGAACTGTGGATGGAATGAGCTTGCAGAAGGAAAGAAAAAAAGTATTTTACAGATTTTCTTTGAACAGTATAAGGATTTTCTGGTGCTGATATTAATTGCATCGGCAGTGATATCCGGTATGCTTGGAGATGTGGAAAGCGCAGCGGTTATCGTGATCGTTATTACGATTAATGCGATTTTGGGAACCGTACAGACAGTAAAGGCTGAGCAGTCTTTGCAGAGTTTAAAGAAGCTTTCCGGACCGGAAGCAAAAGTATTGCGTGATGGTGTGGCTGTCCAGCTCCCTGCAAGAGAACTGGTTGTGGGGGATGTGATTCTGCTTGAAGCAGGTGATATGATTCCGGCAGATGGAAGACTGATTGAAAATGCAAGTCTTAAGGTGGATGAAAGTGCTCTTACCGGTGAAAGTCTTGCGGTTGAAAAGAGCATGGACACTATTTTGGCAGAAGCACCACTTGGCGATCGGACAAATATGCTGTTTTCCGGAAGCTTTGTTACATATGGGCGTGGCAAAGCAGTTGTAACAGATGTAGGTATGCAGACAGAGGTTGGAAAGATTGCGGGACTTCTGAAATCGACTTCTGAAAAACAAACGCCACTTCAGGCAAATCTGGATGATTTTGGGAAAAAGCTTTCGATTCTGATACTGATATTTTGCGGAATTCTGTTTGCAATCAATGTATTTCGTGGTGAGAAGATCAGCAGTGCATTTATGTTTGCAGTAGCGCTTGCAGTTGCAGCAATCCCGGAAGCGTTAAGCTCTATTGTGACAATCGTTCTTTCTTTTGGAACACAGAAGATGGCAAAGGAGCACGCAATCATTCGTAAGCTTCAGGCTGTGGAAGGCCTTGGGAGTGTATCTGTTATCTGTTCGGATAAGACAGGAACGCTCACACAGAACAAAATGACAGTAGAAGATTATTATATTGATGGAAAAAGGATTTCAGCAGCTGCAATTGATGCAGCAGATCCGGCACAGAGATGTCTTTTGGATTACAGTATTTTATGTAATGATTCAACAAATGAAAATGGAGTGGAGATCGGAGATCCGACGGAAACGGCATTGATCAATCTGGGCAGCAGATGCGGAATAGAGGCTGCCGATGTAAGAAATCTTTATCCAAGAGAAGGAGAGCTTCCTTTTGATAGTGACCGTAAGATGATGTCAACACTTCACAGAATCGATGGCGAGAACAGGATGATTGTAAAAGGTGCTGTTGACAGGCTTCTGGAACTGACAGAGAGGATTTGGACAAAGGATGGAGTCCGGGAAATTACAGAAGCAGATAAAGAAAAGATCCAGATGCAGAATCAGGATTTTTCGATGGAAGGGTTACGGGTACTGGCGTTTACTTATCGTGAAATTCCGGAGAATCATATATTGACGATGGAAGATGAGAAACATCTGGTATTTCTTGGCCTGATTGCTATGATGGATCCGCCCAGGGAAGAATCAAAGGCTGCAGTTGCAGAATGTATAAAAGCGGGAATCAGACCGGTCATGATAACGGGAGATCATAAGATCACAGCAGCGGCAATTGCAAAGAGAATTGGAATCTTACATGATCTGTCGGAGGCATGCGAGGGTGCTGATATTGAAAATATGAGTGATGAGCAGCTGAGGGAATTTGTTCCGAATATTTCTGTGTATGCAAGAGTGTCACCTGAGCACAAGATCCGTATCGTCCGTGCATGGCAGGAGAAAGGGATGATCGTGGCAATGACCGGAGACGGTGTGAATGATGCTCCGGCATTGAAGCAGGCAGACATTGGTGTCGCAATGGGAGTGACTGGAACCGAGGTTGCAAAGGATGCCGCAGCAATGGTACTTACAGATGATAATTTTGCAACAATTGTAAAAGCAGTGGAAAATGGGCGAAATTTATATCAGAATATCAAGTATGCGATCCAGTTTCTTTTGTCAGGAAACTTTGGCGCGATTCTGGCAGTTCTTTGTGCATCGCTTGCAGGACTTCCGGTTCCCTTTGCACCGGTGCATCTGCTGTTTATCAATCTTTTGACAGACAGCCTTCCGGCAATCGCACTGGGTGTGGAGCCTCATAGCAGTGAGGTGATGAATGAGAAACCAAGATCTGCAGACGAGTCAATACTGACAAAAGATTTTCTTGGTAAGATCGGGCTGGAAGGTTTTGTGATCGGTGTGATGACAATGATTGGATTTTTGACAGGATATTACCAGAATGGTGCATTGCTGGGAAGTACCTACGCTTTCGGAACACTTTGCCTGGCACGTTTGTTTCATGGATTTAACTGCAAATCGGATCATCCGGTTATCTTTACAAAACGTTTCTTTAATAATAAATGGCTTCAGGGAGCATTTGCACTTGGGTCAGTACTTATTACAGCAGTACTGACGGTTCCTGGACTTCATTTTCTGTTTAAAGTGGAGACGTTGAACCTGATGCAGCTTGGATGCGTATATCTGTATGCGTTTGCCAGCCTTCCGATTATTCAGATGCTTAAATGGATACGCATGAAATTAAGAAAAAGAGGGGAAAGATAGTGAGTCTTTCCTCAGGTATGCATCGGAAGCTTTTGGCTTTTTATGGTAAGGGCGAAAATGTAATTTTACTGAAGTTTTGGAAACAGCAGCTATATACAAGGCTGCTGTTTTTGAGTATAATAGTAGAAATAAGCAGTGCAAATTGAGGAAGGATCATTCAAATGATAGTTAACAAGTGTTCGGAAAATTTACTTAAAAAATCAAAAAAATTATATGAGAATTACAGGGACAACTGTACAGTTGTCCAGAGAATGCTGGAAAAATATAAAAAGATATATCCCAATATTTCTGATTATTCTATTATGCATTTTATAGATATTGCAGAATTTTGCGATTTAATAATGGACAGAAAGAAACTGGAAGGCTTGAATGAAGATGAGTGTTACTGTCTTTTGCTGGCAGCCCTGTTTGCGCATACCGGATTTGGTTTAAATCAGGAAATCATGAACAGATATATAAACAGACTGGGAATTCAAAAGCAGACTCAATCGCTTACATTCCTGCAGATCATGAGCAAATATCATGTTTTGTTCAGTGCGTGTCTGATAGAAGAATATGGAGATATATTTGAATTTCCGTCAGAGAAACATAAATATGCCATAACCAGTATGCTGTATTTTATTGGCGGAAACAGCGATGATATAAATCAGCTGGAAGAAATTTTGGTATTAGACAATAAAAATACTGTCAGATTGAAGGATCTGGCAGCAGTTCTTGTGGTTGGAAATCAGCTTGCAGAATTGAAAAATATAAATCCTGATCTGGATTATGAGGATTTTGATAAATATAATTCTGAAGAGATTGTTGGATTTGTTGAAAGAAATGTCGTAAGAAGCATTTCTGTTAAAGATGGTAAACTTGTGATAGAAGCAGGTGGATCGGATTCAGCATATGCACTGATTGAAAGAAAAGTCAATATAATTATCAATAATTTTAATAAGATTCTCAGAAGTCTTACTCATGAGTCGGGTGACAATACCAGTCTTTTTTGCATTGATTCGATAGAGCTCAAGTGTGTTCTGTCTGCTGAAAATTCAGAGAAGATCTATCTTAATAAAGAAATTGAAGAATCATGGACAGAAGAGGATATTGAATTTTTTCATAAACTTTCTTTTGAAGAAAGAGTATTTTATGCGGATTATCTGTCTACAGAGTTTGAGATCACCAAATTTCTTATGGACTTTGCAAAAATAAATAAAGCAGTACTTGCGGGATTAGAGTATAGAGTAAAATCACCGAAGTCCTTATATAATAAGCTTTATCAGAGAGTAGAGAAGTCTTTTTTTGATTCAATAGCGGATGTTATTCGTTATACAGTGATACTGGAACCGAAAGAATATGTTGAACAGATACGATCTGTGACAGATGCTCTGTATGAGAAAAACTGGAAGATATATTCATTGAAAAATTATTGGGTCAATGACAGCT
The DNA here is from genome assembly GCF_020593585.1 of Blautia sp. DFI.6.71. Classification (NCBI taxonomy): domain Bacteria; kingdom Bacillati; phylum Bacillota; class Clostridia; order Lachnospirales; family Lachnospiraceae; genus Blautia; species Blautia sp. DFI.6.71. Next base: position 8,546 of record NZ_JAJDMJ010000073.1, on the reverse strand, counting down.
TTCCGTATAATGGCGTAAATGCAAAGTTTAAAAACTCACGCAACTATCGTATTGAAATCCAGTTCCATACTCAGGAAAGCTTTGATGTGAAAATGAGTGAGGAAGATCATAAACTGTATGAACAAAGAAGAGTTTTAGAACCGGGCTGTGATGAATATAACAGAATATTACAGTTACAGCTGAAATTATATTCAGATATGGAATATCCTGAAAATATTGCAGATTTAGAAAAAATTTAACTGAATCAAGTAAGTCCTCTGCTTCAATTGCAAATATCCGTCTGACCCTACAGCATCAAATGTTACAGCAGGAGGTACCGGATAATTCCGGGTCATTTGATGCATGACGATTAAAACCTGACAACAGCAGATTGTTGTTCTCCATATTAGTATATGTTCTGCATAGAAGCCTGTGAATGGTTGTAAGAGAGAAGATTTATGAAAATAGTGAAAAATAAACAATCCAACAGATAAACTCTTGAAGATGATGTGGTATTGTGTGGCATTATGTGAATTTTTGTGAGATTTCAGTAGAAAATAGCTTGTGATTATAATGAAAACAAGGTATACTAGTATAAAAGACAGCAGTCGGGAGAACCATTTTCCCGTCTCGTAAGGAGGATAAAATGGCAAAAAACTATGATGGCATGGCAGTTGGGGCATTTGAACTGGATAACCTGGTAGCTTGCTTTGTCGCTCTCGATGCAGCATCCAAGGCTGCAAACGTAACGATTCAAAGCGTCGAACGAAACCGACTGAAAAGCGGAGCATGTGTAAAAATACGCGGCAGTGTTTCTGATGTGAATGCAGCAATGGAAGTGGCCTTAGAGACAGCCAAACCCCTTGGCAAGATTGTTTCTCACACAGTGATCGCATCACCTTCCGCAGATACTGAAGTGGCACTTAAGATGACCATTAACAAATAGAACATGTCAGGAGGAAATGAGAAGATGTCATATGGAGCATTAGGATTAGTAGAGGTTGTGGGAAGCTGTAATGCAGTAGTTGTCCTTGACCAGATGCTGAAAACATCAGATGTGGAATTCCGTACCTGGCATACCAAGTGCGGAGGTCACGCAACTATATTCTTAAGTGGCGATATAGCAGCAGTAAAGGCAGCAGTAGATGCTGTAAAGGGAAACCCGCCCTGTGAAATTATAGCAGCAGCTGTAATCTCAGCACCGTCTGAAGAAACATCAAGACTGGTGAAAGAAGAGGAAGAAAAACACCATAAATAATAGCTAAGAGGACTTTCTGTAAATCAGTAAATGAAATGCAGAAAGTCTTTTTGGAATATGTATAAAGATTCTGCAGTAAAGAAGTGTCAGGGTATTGAAAATGATGTGAAGGTAGTATTAAATCAAGAAGGCAGGTATTTCGGAAGATGGATTATAAGAGTGTAAAAATATCAGAAGATGCAAAAATTGCAAGGCAGTCAGTGGTTATTGGAGATGTAACTATCGGGCGTGACAGTTGTGTTCTTCATTATGCTGTGATACGTGGCGATGATGCTCCGATCGTGATTGGTGAGGAATCTAATGTTCAGGAAAACTGTACGATTCATGTAAGCCGTAATATGCCGGTACATATTGGGAATAATGTGACAGTTGGACATAATGCAGTGCTTCATGGATGTATGATCGGTGACCGTACATTGATCGGAATGGGAGCGGTTGTTCTTGATGGTGCCAGAATAGGTAAGGATTGTATCATAGGAGCAGGAAGTCTTGTGACAAAGAATACAGTGATACCGGACGGTTCTCTGGTGATGGGAAGTCCTGCAAAGATTAAACGAAACCTTACATGGGAAGAAAAGCTGGGAAATCTTGAAAACAGTAAAGAGTATGTTTCTGTGTCTGCCGAAATGCAGAAGCAGGGTGTATTGTAAAAATCAGACAATAAAAATATCCCAGGAACTTTATGTAAAAACAGTGGAGTTCCGGGGATATTTATGTATATCAGACAGTAATCTTAAACCAGTCTTTTTCTTCAAAATCTACTACTGTGCAGTCATTTGCATAAGTGCATTCCGGAAGAATGATCATGGCATGGAGTACTTCATTGTTTAAAGGAAGAGGACATAAATGCCAGATAGCAGTATTGATCTTCACCATAGTTCCTTTTGGAACTATGAATGCTCTGGTAAGTTCCGGAACAGGTGCGCCTGCAGAAGCCGGTGCTACATGTATGATCATGTCATCATCCAGTGCAACAATTCCTTCCCAGGTAGTTGTGTGATATTCAGCAGCTTTAACGATGCGTTCATCTTTATGTACTGCAATAGGTGAAAAACCAATGGATCCCATACAGGTACCGGAAATACGGTCTGGATAAAATTTATGTATTTCACCATGTAATGGATAGCCTTCTGGCTCTGTCATGCTGAAAAATGTACCAAATGGTGCAAAATCTGCAGCATTGATTTTTGTTGCTTTTAGTTCTCTCATGGTATAATACCCCCTTATATAGTATTTTATGAAAAGTTTTGATTATTTTTTGTGTGTGACTGGTGGAAGATCACAGTGATAAGCGATACCCAGTGGGGTTACCAGCAGAGGATGTACCGGACGATAAACAGGTAGCCCAAGCTTTTTTTCAAATACGCCTGTGAAATCTTCAAAACTTGCGGAACCGCCTACAACATATACAGCGGGTACCTGGTAGCCTGTGAGAAATTTCTGAGTGATCGTGGCCATTTTTTCTACCGTTGCTTTGATTACAGGGAAAATTTCAGCTTCTTTTGAACGATCTGTTTTTAAAATTTCAGCTTCTTCGTATGGGATGTTATAGTGCCCTGCTACAGTCATGGTCATGTGACTGCCGCCGGTAGCTTCATCGTCTGTGTAGATTACTTTGCCGTTTTTGAGAATACTGATTCCTGTAGTGCCTCCACCTACATCCACTACAGCGCCGTCTGAAATCTTAAGTACAGCAGCTGCAGCGGTGGGTTCGTCTACGATATTGGAAACCTCAAAACCTGCACCCTCCAGCACATATTGAATACTTTTTGAACTTCCTTCGGAAACTCCGGGTGGGATTGCAGCTGCAGCGTAAGGAAGTTCAGTTTTCAGTTTTTCTTCAAGTTCAGCCTTCAGCCGTGTAACAAGCTGAACAGATTCATAATAATTGACGATCACGCCGTCTCTGATAGCCTGGGAGGGAGCGGATATGCCAGCAATCGGACGGTTGGTAGTGTCTACAACTGCCAGAACTGTATTAGCTGTACCCAAATCCACACCTACCTTCAGGCGGCCTTTGAATTTTTTGCATTCACCGGTTTGAACAAGATCGGCGAAATTTGATAAAGTTCTGTTTTTCAATTCCATATCTGTATACTCCTGATATTTTATTTTATAGATGAGATCGTTTGACATTGTTACTGCTCATTCCGTTCTCAGCAACATGTTTTTCGATTTTTGCTGTTTCAGAAAAAACAACAAAAAATTGCAAACAGATATTATATATTATAGAATAATCAGTATGGAAAAGCAACAAAATATGCCGTCAGGTTATGAAAAGAATAGAAAAATTATTGGTAAATATCAAAGTTTTCATTAAATATTTTTTCATTGTGTGATAAAATATTTAATGAACTTAAATACTTCTTGAATTCTTAAATAAAGAAAGGATGCTATACAGGAATCCGCATAGTGGCAGTGTTTTTCTGGATTACAATCTGGCAGTTTGCAAGTATGTATCTGGGACAGGAGATTCTTCTAGCATCTCCTGTTTCTGTTGTCCGAAAGCTTTTTGAACTGAGTTTTACCGGGAATTTCTGGCAGTCTGTTGGATTTAGTTTTGTGCGTATTGTGACAGGATTTCTTTTGGCTATGTTTTTGGGAATCTTTCTGGCAGTGTTGGCATATTGGTCAAAAACAGTGGAAATCCTGATAGCACCTGTAATTGCGGTGGTCAAATCTACACCTGTGGCGTCTTTTATCATTTTGTGCCTGATATGGATACCGTCCAGAAATCTGTCAGTTTTTATTTCTTTTCTTATGGTTCTGCCTGTGATATATACGAATATCCTTGAGGGAATACGGCAGACTGACAGTAAGATACTGGAAATGGCAAAAGTATTTCAGGTGAATCCCGGAAGAAAGATCAGATATATTTATGTATCGCAGGTACTACCTTATTTTCTCTCTGCATGCAGGCTTTCACTTGGGATGTGCTGGAAAGCAGGAGTGGCAGCAGAGGTTATCGGAGTACCCTCAGGTTCTATTGGTGAGAAACTGTATAATGCAAAAATATATCTGAATACTCCTGATCTTTTTGCATGGACGATTGTGATTATTGTGATAAGTTTTGTATTTGAAAAGTGTTTTCTTGGAATTGTAAGCAGAGTAGTTTATATGATAGAACATAAATAACGGAGATTTTGATTTATGGTAATTTTCTTAAATGCGTTATTTGTGAGGTTTGTTACAGGTGGAGAAAAGATATGGATATAAAGGTAGATCATGTCAGTAAAGCATACGGAGAGCAGCAGATACTGAGAGATTTGTGTTGCGTTTTTCCAGAAGGGAAAACCACTTGTATAAGAGGAAGATCCGGATGTGGAAAAACTACACTGATACGGCTTCTTCTGGGGCTGGATATTCCGGATAAGGGAAAAATAGAAGTGATAAGTGACAGGAAGATCAGTGCAGTATTTCAGGAAGATCGCCTGTGCGAAAATCTGAGTGCTGCTTCCAATATAAGACTGGTATGCACAGAAACAATTGATTATATTTTAAAAAAGACCGAGGGAAAGACATTGATCTTTGTTACCCATGAAGAACAGGAAGCAGTTTGGCTAAAGGCAGACAAAACATTAAAATTTATGAAGGATCATCTGATAAAATAATCCGGAAAGTGATGGGATAAAATAATGCAGACTTATACATATGTTTCAAAGGGAAAATTTGAATTAATGGAAAAACCAAAACCAGTACTTACGCATGAACGAGATGCAGTTGTAAAGGTAACGCTTGCAAGTATCTGCTCAAGTGATCTGCACATTAAACACGGAAGTGTTCCCCGTGCAGTTCCTGGTATAACTGTGGGACATGAGATGGTAGGTATTGTTGAATCAGTTGGAAGTGCTGTAACTCATGTAAAACCAGGGGATCGTGTGACTGTAAATGTAGAAACCTTTTGTGGTGAATGTTTTTTCTGTAAAAAAGGTTATGTAAATAACTGTACAGATGAGAATGGCGGATGGGCTCTTGGCTGTCGTATAGATGGTGGTCAGGCAGAATATGTAAGAGTTCCGTTTGCTGACCAGGGACTGAACAAAATTCCGGAAGGAGTTACTGACAGACAGGCTTTGCTGGTAGGAGATGTTCTTGCCACTGGCTATTGGGCTGCACGTATTTCTGAGATCACAGAGGAGGATATTGTGCTGATTATTGGAGCTGGTCCTACAGGGATTTGCACTTTGCTAAGTGTTATGCTGAAAAATCCAAAGTGTATTATTATGTGTGAAAAAGATGAAAACAGAATTCATTTTATTAATGAACATTATCCGGAGGTTCTTACTGTCTCGCCGGAGGAATGCTTTGATTTTGTCCAGGACCATAGTGATCACGGTGGAGCTGATGTAGTTCTTGAGGTTGCGGGAGCGGAATCTACATTTCGTCTGGCATGGGAATGTGCAAGACCAAATGCAACTGTGACAGTGGTTGCACTTTATGATAAGGCTCAGGTACTGCCACTTCCGGATATGTATGGAAAAAATCTCACATTCAAAACAGGTGGAGTGGATGGATGTGATTGTGAGGAAACCCTGAAACTGATCGCAGAAGGTAAGATTAATACAGAACCACTTATCACACATACCTATCCGCTTAGCAGAATCGAAGAAGCATATGAACTTTTTGAAAATAAGAGAGATGGTGTGATCAAAGTAGCGGTAGAGTGTTAGAGCGTGTTTCGAAAACGATGTACTAGCAGGATTGCTGTAGATGAAATGAGCAGGTCTGTGAAAAAAATATCTGGAGCAGTTTCTTTTTTGAAAAAAGGAATTAAGTAATGAGGAGATGACGAAGTCTTGAATAAAGCATATGAACAGGAAATAGAAATGTGGAATCAGGTTTTTAAAGAATGTACACCTGTAGATTTAAGAAAGTTAGATTTGAAAGTGGAAACCATGTTTGATGAAGCTTTAAAACTATTTGCGGAAAAAACAACAAATGTCCTGGATTTTGGATGCGGAACCGGAGATATTTCTACACATAAGGTTCTGGGGATTGATGCCTCAAAAGTGGGTATTCAATTTGCAAATGAAACAGCAAAACTCAGTGAGTATAAAACTGCCACGTTCTTAGAAGGCGGAGAACATATGATAAGTTTCCGGCAGTTCGCTTTTTTCCTGTGTTTCTGCTATACTTTTGTCAGGAAAGAGAGGACGGCTTATGAACATTGATTTAAGAGAAGAACTTAGAAAACGTGATGAACTTCTTGACGGTTATCTCAAGCAGATTGAGATCCAGGAAGAGTTTATCCAGAAGCAGAAAGAAATGATCGAATTTCTGGAAGACCATATTTCAAAGATCACAGATATTATCAGCGGCGTCTGACAGATAAAACTATGCCGGGGGAAAAAGTATGCCTGATGCTTATGACCGTATTACACTCCTGTGCCGCCTGAAAGCTGCACAGACCAGAAATAAAGAACTGGAATCCGGAGAAAGATATGTCCGGCTGAAAGAGCTTCATCAGAAGGAATGCAGGTAATATGGATCCAGGATCCTGGAACTGCAGAAAGAAGCGGCGGATGCCCATAAGGAAACGATACGTGTCCGTAATTACTGGTTCCAGGTACTGGAAGATATGCTTCTGGAGTTTGAAAAAATGCAGAAGAAAACGAAACAGGAGCTCCAGGAGATGGAAAAGCGCGCCCTGAAAGCAGAAAAACAGAGGGATGATGCACTGGATAAGGTAAAAGAACTCCAGCACCAGTTTTATGAAACAGCAGTCAGGCTGGAAGAAGAACAGGGAAAAAATCTGAAACTCCGTGCACAGATAAACCGTGATTATGAAAATTCTTCTATCCCTTCTTCCAAAACACTCCGGAAGAAAAAGATCACGAACAGCAGGGAAAAGACCGGAAGGAAACCCGGAGGCCAGCCAGGCCATAAGGGACACTGCCGCAAAAAACAGGAGCCGACCCGGCCGGCAATCCTTCTCCCGCCTCCGGAAATAGTCCTGGAAGACAATTCTTTTAAAAAGACATCAAAAACGATCATAAAACAACGGGTAGGCATCCGCATGCTCCTGGATGTAACAGAATATCATGCAGATGTTTATTATAGCAGTCAGACGGGAGAACGCGTTCATGCTCCATTTCCGGCCGGAGTCATTGATGATGTGAATTATGACGGCAGCATCCGGGCATTTCTGTTTCTTCTTAACAATGACTGCTGTACATCGATCGATAAGAGCAGACAGTTTCTGTCAGGCCTGACCGGTGGAAAACTGAATATCTCAAAAGGAATGGTGAGCAGACTCAGCAGGGAGTTTGCCTTAAAAACGGAAGCTGAGCGCAGGGCTGCTTATGCAGATATGCTGCTTTCCCCTGTCATGCATACAGACTGTACAAATGGCAGGGAAAACGGAAAGGGCTGCCAGATATATGTCTGCGCAACGCCGGACGGAAAAGCCCTGTATTTTGCCCGTGAGAAAAAAGGGCATGAAGGGGTAAAGGACACGGTCACTGAAGATTACCAGGGGATCCTTGTACACGATCATGACCGGACCTTTTATAATTATGGAACGGATCATCAGGAATGCCTTGCCCATGTGCTGCGCTATCTGAAAGGTAGCATGGATAATGAGCCGGACCGTACCTGGAATAAAGATATGCATTCACTGGTACAGGAAATGATCCATTTCCGGAATGGATTACAGCCGTCTGAGGAACTGGATCCCTGTAAGGTCTCTGAATTCGAAGAAAGATACCGTAAGATACTGGAGACCGCCCGGAAGGAATATGAAAATGTTCCGGCAAACGATTACTATAGAGACGGGTATAATTTATTTCTGAGAATAGAGAAATATATGCAGAACCATCTGCTGTTCCTGCATGATCTCCGGGTACCTGCCACTAATAATGAAGCAGAAAGGCTTCTAAGGAATTATAAGCGGAAACAGGCGCAGGCCGTGACATTCAGAAGTTTCGAGAGCATCGATTACCTCTGCCAATGCATGAGCATGCTTGTTTTGATGCGCTTAGAAGAACCAGAAAATATATTTGACAGAGTGTCCAGGATATTTGGATAAAGAAAACCGATGGCTTTAACTGTTTTTCAGTTTACACCATCGGTTTTCTTAAGTCCAGTTAGCCCTTGAACAGTAACACAATCTTTTTTCCATATCAAATAAGCTCCATGTTCTGATTGCGAATATCAGTTGAAGCATGTTACTATAAGAAAAAACATAGCTATATCATATGATTTTTGACGAGGTAAATCAGATGGCTGGTGACACAGAAACATGATAAGAAAGGTAAAAAACATGGCATCAGAAAGAACAGAAGAACTATACAGGGTTTTGCTCAGCAAG
>NZ_JAJDMJ010000072.1:0-13526 GCF_020593585.1 Blautia sp. DFI.6.71 | reverse complement strand
ATGATAGGGGTCTCCAAAACCTTTGGTGGGAGTTCGATTCTCTCATCCCCTGCTCGAAACCTTTGAAAATGAAGGCTTTTGCGCGTCTTCGTCTTCACGGGTAATCACAGGAGTAATCAAAGAAATATCATATGAGTCTATTAAACTAGATTCTATGATATTTTTTTATTTGCCCAAAACAGAGCTGTCAAGAATTTTAATTTTTATAAGAAGGAAGAAAATACTTGACAGCTCGTACACTGATTATTTCTCATAATAAATAGAAAGGGCTTGACGGATTAATCCATCAAGTCCTCTTGACTACTACTCATATTTTTTGATTTGAAAAACACATCTTATTTTTTCAAAATAATCTGAATTGGAACTATTTTATGTAAGCGCTATAAAATAGAAGTTGTATTCACTGCAATTAAGCCTTATACTAAAGCTATCTTCAGAATACAAAAGTGCAGAAGTAAGACACTGGCGTATATTATGCCGGACTCTTTTCTGCAAAATTAAAGGAGTAATCCTATGCAGACATCTAAAGATTTTTTACATATTTTTCTTGATATGGGTGACGCATTGTTAAACAGCGGTGCAGAGATTTTTCGAGTGGAGGATACGCTGAACCGAATGGGTTATGCCTGTGGTGCTGCACAGATGAATGTTTTTGTGATCACATCCAGTATCGTTATTACCATGGAATTTCCAGAAGAAGGAGCGCGGACACAGACCCGACGGATCAGGGAAAGTGGTGGAAATGATTTTACAAAATTAGAGCAGTTGAATGATCTGAGCCGTCGTTTCTGTAATCATCCTGTCCCTGCGGCAGAGCTTCGGAAAGAATTTGATAAAATTAACATAAATAAGACGAAACCGTTATGGAAACTTCTTGGAAGCCTTCTGGCTGCATGCAGTTTTGCTTTTTTTTATGGTGGAAGTATTCCGGATGCTGTTGCAGCAGGATTTGGGGCTGTTCTGATCTGGGGATTACAGCAATATCTTCGTCCGGTATGCATGAATGAAGTGACTTTTCAGTTTGTGGCGTCTTTTTTTACAGGCTGTGCAATCTGTGGATTAACCTTGCTGTGCCCATTCCTTCGCATGGATAAGATTATGATCGGTGACATTATGCTTTTGATTCCGGGGTTGATGTCGACAAATGCAATCAGGGATGTACTTATTGGTGATACACTCTCTGGAATCATCCGTCTGATTGCTGCTTTACTACTTGCTGCGGCACTGGCACTTGGATTTATGGGGGCAATTATTTTATTTGGGAGGTTTGGACTTTGACTGCAGCAATCATGATACAATTAATTACCGGAGCCATTGGCTCTGTAGGATTTGGAATTCTTTTTCATATAAAAAAGAAATATTTGCCTCTGGCAGCAGTTGGCGGCTTCCTTAGCTGGCTGGTGTTCCTTCTGGGAAAAGAATTCTGGGGAAATGTTTTTCTTCCGACTCTGATGGCTGGCTTTGTTACAGATGTGTATGCAGAAATTCTTGCAAGAATCTGTAAAGAAACATCTACATCTTTTTTTGTTACTTCCGTAATCCCTCTGATTCCCGGAAGTACTCTTTATTATTGTATGAACAGCATTGTGGAAGGAAATACTGTTCGAGCATTGGAATATGGACGGGATACGTTTCTTTTTGCTTTTGGAATTGCAGCAGGAATGAGTATTGCGTGGTCGATCTGTTATTTTCTGAGAACTGTAAGGAAAAAGCAGAACTGACCTGGCAAGAAAGAAATTCCCGATGAAATGACACACACCCGTTTTCGACAGTTGATGAAAAATCACGACCACCGACTTAGCCGGTGGTCGTGATTACCGAATCAAGCAAGTAGCGAAGCGGATGATTTTATCCGCTTGACCATATTATATATGCTGTGACGCAAATAGCAAGGCAAACTGTAAACTGAGAAAATAAAAAAGTTGACAATTAACCTTCTGTGCTTTAAAATAGTAAACCATAAAATATATGGAGGTTTACAAATGACTAAAACAAAAAGCATGATCTATTGCGGACTTTTTACGGCATTGATTGCAGCAGGTGCGTTTATTAAAATCCCTATACCTGTGGTTCCTTTTACACTGCAGTACCTGTTCACTATGCTTGCTGGATTGTTTCTGGGATCCAGAAGGGGTATGATTTCTGTGGTTGCCTATATGCTGTTGGGGCTGGCAGGACTTCCGATCTTTTCGGAAGGCGGTGGAATCTGGTATATTTTCAAGCCAAGCTTCGGTTATATTATAGGATTCTGCCTGGGAACATACGTGACCGGACTTATTGCAGAGCGTCTTAAGCAGAAGACAGTTTTTCGTTATTTACTTGCGAATCTGGCAGGTCTGATGATTGTCTATACCTGTGGAATGGTTTATTACTATGTGATCTGTAATTATGTGATTGATACACCGATTGGAATCTGGCCGCTGATTCTTTATTGTTTTCTTCTTGCAGTACCTGGTGACATTGCATTAAGTGTTCTGGGAGCTGTTATTGCAAAGCGTGTCAGACCGGTAGTACTTCAATATCTTTTTGATTCAAAATCAAATGTCAGACTGGAAACGGAGGAGCTTGCAAAATGAATCCACTTATTTTAGCACAGAAAATTATTGATGGACGCAGAATCACAAGGAAAGATGATCTTTCTTTTTTTCTCACCTGTGATTTAGATGAGTTATGTGAAGGAGCAGACCGTATCCGCGAAGCATATATCGGTGATAAGGTAGATCTCTGTTCCATTATCAATGGCCGCAGCGGCAGGTGTCCGGAGGACTGCAAATATTGTGCTCAGTCAGTACACCACCATACTTCCTGTGAAATCTATGATTTTCTTCCCGAGGAAAAGATTCTGGAAGCATGTAAAATGAATGAAGAGGAGGGCGTTGATCGTTTTTCCATTGTCACTGCAGGAAAGGCTCTGACCGGAAAAGAATTTGATCAGGCGATTCATGCCTATGAAACCATGTATAAGGAATGCAATATCGATCTCTGTGCTTCCATGGGATTTCTTTCTTCCGAACAGCTGCATCGTCTTCATGAAGCTGGAGTAACCAGTTACCATCATAATATTGAGACTTCGCGGAGAAATTTTCCTAATATATGTACGACACATACATACGATATGAAGATTGAAACTCTGAAAAAGGTAAAGGCAGAAGGAATGTGTGCATGTTCCGGTGGCATCATAGGAATGGGAGAGACCTGGGAGGATCGTCTGGATATGGCAGTCAGCCTTGCAGAGCTGGGTATTGACTCCATTCCGATCAATGCATTGATGCCCATTCCGGGAACACCTTTGGAACATCTTGATCAGCTTTCAGAGCAGGATATCCTCCGGACAATTGCCTTCTTTCGTTATATTAATCCTGAGGCTAATATTCGTCTTGCTGCCGGACGGGCACTTCTTACCAATGACGGGGAAACCGCTTTTAAATCCGGTGCCTCCGCTACAATAACAGGGAATATGCTGACTACTGTTGCCTGCGCAACCATCCGCAGCGACCGAAAAATGCTCTCTGATATGGGCAGAAATGTAACACCAGAATATTGGAAGGAAGTGGAAGAATCATGAGTAAAGCGATATTTATTACAGGAACAGGAACAGACATGGGCAAAACCTATCTCTCAGGACTGATCGTAAAAAAACTGGCACAGGCAGGAAAAAATCCGGCTTATTACAAAGCTGCAATGAGTGGAAATGACCGGCGTGCAGACGGAAGTCTAATCCCGGGCGATGCACTTTTTGTTAAAGAGATGTCTGGTATTTCCCAGTCTCTGGATGATATGTGTCCCTATGTATATGAAAATGCCTGGTCTCCTCATCTTGCTTCAAGAGTTGAGGGTAATCCGGTGGATCTTGATGTTGTGCGAAGAGGATTTTTGAAGGCAGCAAATGATTATGAATATATTACCATGGAAGGAAGTGGCGGTATCCTCTGTCCGCTCTGTTTTGATGAACGCAAAATCCAGCTTGAAGATGTGATAAGAAAGTTTGAGCTTTCCAGTATTCTGGTGGCAGATGCAGGGCTTGGTACAATAAACAGTGTTGTATTGACTGCTGAGTATATGAAAGCCCATTCCCTTCCAATCAAAGGTATTATTTTTAACCATTACCATCCCGGAAATATTATGGAAGAGGATAATATTGCTATGTGCCAATATATGACAGGCCTTCCGGTTATTGCAAAAGTACAGGATAATGCGAAGGATCTTGATATAGATGCAGATGTACTGGCAGAATTTTATGATGAGGTGAAGATCAAATGATATGGTATCCCTATGAACAAATGAAAACAATGAAAGCTCCCTATAAGATTCTGGATGCAGAGGGTGTACATCTTTATACAAAAGATCAGAAGCTGATAGACTCTATATCTTCCTGGTGGTGTATGATTCATGGATATAAGCATCCGGAACTGACAGAAGCGATCAAGGAACAGGCAGACCGTTTTTGTCATGTAATGCTTGGGGGACTGACACATGAGCCGGTGGAAAAGCTTTCTGCGAAGCTGCAGGAATTTCTGCCAGGAGATCTGGATTATTGTTTTTTTTCAGATTCAGGAAGTGTTGCAGTGGAGGTCTCACTTAAAATGGCCCTTCAATACAACACCAATCAGGGAAGAAAGCGCCCGTTAGTGCTGGCTCTTGAACATGCATATCACGGGGATACATTTAAGGCAATGGAAGTTGGTGATGACGAGGATTATCATTTCGCTTTTGACAAAAAAGAGGGTGTTGTCCATATTCCCACTGAGATTCCGGCCCTGGAGGAGGCATTTGAACAGTATCATGACCGTCTGAACTGCTTTATTGTGGAGCCTCTTTTACAGGGAGCAGGAGGAATGCGGATGTATGATATTTCATTCCTGAAGAGAGCAAGAGAATTGTGTGACCAGTATGATGTTCTTTTGATTTTTGACGAGGTTGCAACCGGGTTTGGCCGCACAGGTAATCGCTTTGTGGCAGATCTTGTTCTGCCGGATATCCTGGTTCTTGGAAAGGCCCTTACAGGAGGATATATTGGTCATGCTGTCACTGTGGCAAATCACAAGGTATTTGATGCCTTTTACAGTGATGATGACAGACTTGCCCTGATGCATGGTCCTACTTTTATGGGAAACCCGCTGGCATGTGCTGTGGCTTTGAAAGGGATTGAGATTTTTGAGCGTGAAGATTATATGAGTAAAATCCGTCATATTGAACAGGTTTCACGTGGTGAGATGGAAGCATTCACAGATCCACGGATCAAAGAAGTCCGGATCATGGGTGGCTGTGTGTGCGTGGAGGTTCATGATTCCAGAGATCTGGAAGGCTTCCAGCAGTTTGCTTATGAACGGGGTGTGTTCAGCAGGCCATTTTTGAACTACATGTACTCTATGGTTCCATATGTGATCAGTGACGAAGAGCTTATAAAAATTTTTGATGTGATGAAGGAATGGTTTAGAGAGAAATAAATAAAAACTACTGTATAAAGCCGGAAAAAAATTCAGCTTATATACAGTAGTTTTTTTGTTTTATAGCAATCCTTGTAAATAATGCATTTAAGACAGTTCAGTAGAGTGCGAAAGACAAGGAAGATATCTGCAGGCGTGCTGACGCACGGCAAAGATATCTGACGCAGGATTTCACACTCTGATGGGCTGGATTAAGATGCATTATTTCAGAGGATTGCTATAGATTGCCTGCAGTTTGTCAATCATCTCCTGGATCTCAGCCCGGGAGAATCCGCCAAAGCTGCACAGAGAGCGAAGTGGCATGGAATCTGTCATTGCTGCTACCATTTCTTCAGTGATAGCTTCAGCAGCAGATTGGGAAGCTGTGTCTGAACCGCCGTTCATTGCAGCCAGATATCTGGAAGTCAGTTCTTTTGCTGCTTCTTTTGTGTTGGGATTATTGAAAAGCTCACCCAGTGTTGTGTTCATATGAATATGCATGGGAATTACCTGGCTGCTGGAGAGTTCAATGGTTTCAGAGAGACGGATATCTCTGGAGGATGCACCGATCAGAATCTCATATTTGCCGCTTGCAGCATACCAGTCCTGTAATTGGGTGTTGTACCATGCAAAGCTACGCTTATCCAGTTTCATAGTAACTGTTTTGGTTTCGCTGGGAGCAAGCTGGACTTTTTCAAAACCTTTCAGTTCTTTTTCCGGACGGATCGTGGATGCTGTCATGTCTTTCACATAGAGCTGGACAGCTTCTTTTCCTGCAACGTTTCCTGTATTTGTTACATCTACAGAAACAGTGACAGTATCTTTTTCTGTTGGATTTGTGTTGGAAATCTGCAGATTGCTGTATGTAAAAGTAGTATAGGAGAGTCCGTATCCGAATGGATAGGCAACTTCCATTTGTTTGGTGTCATAATAACGATATCCTACAAATACACCTTCACGGTATTCCACTTTATCGCCGCCACCGAAGTTCAGGTAGGATGGATTGTCAGCCAGTTTCACCGGGATTGTCTCGGCCAGTTTACCGCTTGGATTTACAATACCATAGAGGATATTTGCAACAGCAGCTCCGCCTGCCTGTCCGCCAAGGTAAGCTTCCAGAATACCTTTCACATTATTGATCCATGGCATTTCCACAGGAGAACCATTGTGAAGAACGATCACAGTATTTGGCTGAACTTCAAGGATCTCAGCAATAAGACGGTTCTGGCATTCTGGCAGTCTCATATGAGAACGGTCATATCCTTCAGACTCAAAACTATCCGGAAGTCCGGCGAAGATCACAACCTTATCAGCAGCTTTTGCAGCCTGAAGTGCTTCAGCAGCCAGTTTTTCATCGTATAAATCTTTATCAGCAGGAAATCCTTCTGCGTAAATAACCTGTGCATCAGCAGGAACAGCTTCCAGTGCATTGGTAATTTTAAAGCAGTTAATATGAGAGCTTCCGCCGCCCTGGAAACGAGGTTTTTTGGCAAAACCACCTACAAAAGCTACTTTCTCAGAGGTCTTCAGAGGCAGAATCTGGTCTGCGTTTTTCAGAAGGACCATAGATTCTTCCGCAATACGGCGTGCCTCTTCATGGTCTTTTTCCATGGTAAATTCCTGCGGTGCACGGTGGTCCGCATATTTGTAAATAATATTCAGGATACGTTCTACAGCCTGATCCAGAACTTCTTCCTTCAGAGTGCCATTTTTTACGGCTTCCATGATCAGAGCATCGTTTGTTCCGTTGGAACCTGGCATTTCCAGATCCAGGCCGGCCTCCAGACCCTTCACACGGTCATTGACAGCACCCCAGTCAGACATAACATATCCTTCAAAGCCCCAGTCATTGCGGAGAACATCGGTAAGAAGCCATTTGTTCTCAGAAGCAAAAGTACCGTTGATCTGATTATAGGAGCACATAAATGTATATGGCTGAGCCTTTTTTACCGCAGTTTCAAATGCAGGGAAATAAATTTCACGGAGTGTTCTTTCATCTGCTTCAGAAGAATTGCTCATGCGGTGATATTCCTGATTGTTAGCTGCAAAATGCTTGATGGAAGTTCCTACATGCTGGGACTGCACACCATTGATAAATGCAGCAGCGATCTCACCTGCAAGGTATGGATCTTCTGAATAGTATTCAAAGTTTCTTCCGCAGAGCGGAGAACGTTTAATATTGACAGCCGGTCCTAAAACAACAGATACGTCATTTGCCTGTGCTTTTCTGCCAATAGTCTTGCCCATGGCTTCCATTAAGCTACGGTCAAAAGAGCAGGCACTTAAAGCTGCGGGAGGGAAGCAGACTGCTTTGATACTGTCGTTCATTCCAAGATGATCTCCTTTGTCATCCTGCTTACGAAGCCCGTGAGGACCGTCACTTACCATTACCTCCGGGATTCCAAGTCTTTCCACGCTTTTCAGATGCCAGAAATCAAGCCCTGAGCACATGCCTGCTTTTTCTTCCAGAGTCATCTGGCTGATGATTTTCTTTAAATCACGCTTCATAATAAATTCCTCCATAAGTTTATTTATATGTGAAACAGATGTTACTGTTCACACACCACTATCCCGCGAGGTGTTTTGGCATGAATATGCCAAAATCCCGAGACATACAAGCCAAAATTCCATTGCCGCAGGCAATCTGGAATGAATTTTGGCTACGTTACTGTGAACGGAGTGAACAGTAACAAACAGATTGTTTGTGTTGCCTTTATCTGGACTATATCACCTGTAAATGATAAAATATAGTAAAATATTGCTATAAATAACAAAATATTACTGTGTATGCGAGAGGAATAAAGATGCAGGAGAAAAGTAAGGAATACAATGAAAAAGAACAACAGATTGCAGAGAACCGGAGCAGGAATACTCTATTTGAGAGACGTGAAAATTTACAGAAACATGAATCTTATGCCAGTGAGCGTCGGCAGTATGATGCTATCAGGAATGGCCAGACAGACAGAATACAGTCTGTTTTTCAGCTCACACCGGATGGAACCCCTGGAATCCTGTCCAGAAATGAACTGAGAAACAGTAAAAATATGTTTATAGCAGGAATTACGCTGTTTACCAGAGCTGCCATTGAAGGTGGTGTACCTGAAGAAACTGCTTATGCATTAAGCGACGGTTATATTCAGACAGTAGAAGAGTGCACCAGCAAATCTTCTATAGAAAAGTTATTACAAAAAGCAGCCCTGAGATTTGCCCAGGAAGTGCAGAAGTCCGGGATGCAACATTACAGCAGAGAAATTGAAGCGGCAGTAAAATATATTCATCTTCATCTGCATGTTCCCGTTACACTGGAAGAAACTGCAGAGGCAGCAGGGATCAGTGCCAGTTATCTTTCCAGATTGTTTAAAAAAGAAACAGGAATGCTTTTTGTCGACTATATTCAGAAAGAACGGATAGAAGCTGCCTGTAATATGCTGACCTATTCAGATTATACAGCAGCACAGATCAGTGAATATCTTTGCTTTTCCACACAGAGCTATTTTATAAAAATCTTCAGAAAATATACAGGCACGACACCTGCAAAATATAAAAAATATAAAGTTCAGGACTGGAAATAATATCGGTATCAAAAATTTTTTGATTATTTACGAGGATTGCTATAGGTCCCGAAACCGCACGGAAAATAAAAATATTTCTGAGCGTCCCTTTATGACTTATGACGTACAAATAAACATTTTCAAAAAATACAAAAAAGGGCTTGACAAACAAAAATAAAGATTGTATAGTATTCCTATCAAATCAATATGAAAACAGGGAAAACAAAAATCCCATTAAAAATATCAGATAAGAAGGTGACAAGACATGAAACAAATCTTATGTTTCGGTGATTCCAATACATACGGTTTAATCCCGGGAACTACTAATCAGAGATACGGATGGGGTACCCGCTGGACCAGCATCCTGGATGACAAAGTAAGAACAAAAGGCTACAGAGTAATCGAAGAAGGACTCTGCGGAAGAACCACCGTATTCGATGATCCATTCCGTACAGAAAGAAGAGGAACAGAAATGCTTCCGGCAATCCTTGAGAGCCACAGACCAGTAGACACTATCGTTCTCATGCTTGGCACGAACGATTGTAAAAGCGTATACAGCGCAACCCCGGAAGTGATCGGACAGGGGATTGAACAGCTCCTTGATCAGATCAACACTGTAAACCCGGATGCCAAAATATTACTGGTATCTCCAATCTACCTTGGGGAGAGAATCTGGGAAGAGGATTTTGATCCGGAATTCGATAAGAATTCTATCGAAGTATCATGGAATCTGCCCCGGGTGTATGAGAAAATCGCCAGAAGAAGAAATATTTCTTATCTTCCGGCTTCAGAATTTGCCCGACCGGGAGAAGCTGATCAGGAGCATCTGGATGAACTGGGACATAGCAGACTTGCAGATGCAATTTATGAAAAGCTTGCAGGATGAAGCCTGAAATGTTATGATAGTTCACAGATGTGCAGATGTAACGCTTTAACTAAATCAAGTAAACTACCTGCTTTAACCGAAATAGCAGTGGATTGAAAAGTAATAAGCGGCACAGGCACACCAGAGCGTTCTTCAAATATGCTCTAAATCATAATAATAGAAGGAGAATAAAGTAACCATGGATTTTGAGTTTATCCGCGAGCAGACACCTCTTTATATTGAGGCAGCAAAGCTTACACTTCACATGGCGGTGATTGGTGTGCTGCTTGCCATTGTGGTTGGGCTTGTCTGCAGCATGATTAAGTATTTCAGGATTCCTGTACTTCGTCAGATCGTGGAATGTTACATTGAACTGTCCAGAAATACACCATTGTTGATCCAGTTGTTTTTCCTGTATTTCGGTCTTCCGAAAATAGGGATTGTCCTCAGTTCAGAACAGTGTGCGATCACAGGACTGACCTTTCTCGGAGGCAGTTATATGGCAGAAGCCTTCCGAAGCGGCCTGGACAATGTTCCGCCCATTCAGGTGGAATCCGCATTAAGCCTTGGAATGAGTAAGAGTCAGGTATTTACAAACATTATCCTGCCCCAGGCGGTATCCAATTCTATTCCGGCATTCTGTGCAAATGCGATCTTTCTTATTAAGGAAACCTCCGTATTCAGTGCAGTAGCACTTGCAGACCTGATGTTTGTGACAAAAGACCTGATCGGAATTTATTACAAAACAGATGAAGCCCTGTTTATGTTGGTAATCGCATATCTGATCATACTTTTACCAATCTCACTTATCTGTTCATTTGTAGAAAGGAGAGTCCGCTATGCAGAATATGGGGATTGAGGTTCTTTTTAAGGGAATCAACTCATTAAGACTCTGGCAGGGCTTGTGGGTAACAATAAGAATTGCACTGATTTCCATGGTATTTTCCATAATCCTTGGATTTCTTCTTGGGATGGTAATGAATATCCCAAATAAAATCATTAAGTTTATCTGCCGCATTTACCTTGAAATAGTAAGAATCATGCCGCAGCTGGTGCTTTTGTTCCTGGTATATTTCGGAGCGGCCAAGCATCTGGGGATGAATCTTTCCGGTGAGACAGCGGCGGTCATTGTATTTACATTCTGGGGAACTGCTGAAATGGGTGATCTGGTGCGAAGTGCGCTGATCTCCATTCCTAAACACCAGTATGACAGCGGATACGGTCTTGGATTAAACAAATGGCAGGTCTATCTTTATATTATCCTTCCGCAGACTATAAGAAGACTTCTTCCATCCGCAGTGAATCTTCTTACCCGAATGATCAAGACCACATCACTGGTAGCTCTTATCGGAGTAGTAGAGGTGTTAAAAGTTGGAAAACAGATCATAGATGCATCACGTTATACAAATCCGACAGCGGCCCTCTGGGTATACGGTGCAGTATTCTTTATGTATTTTATCATATGTTTTCCATTTTCCAGACTCTCCAGAGTACTGGAAAAGAAGTTTGCTGATTAATAGAGAAATGAGGATAAATGAATGGGACAGCCGATTTTAGAAGTAGAACATTTAAAGAAATCATATGTAAACAATGTTCCTATTCTGGATGATGTTTCCTTCTCTCTGCAAAAGGGAGAAGTGGTGGTGATCGTAGGACCTTCCGGATGTGGAAAAAGTACCTTCCTGCGATGTATCAACCGCCTGGAAGAGATTGACACCGGTGTACTGAAGCTTAACGGTGTAAGCTATGAGAAAGAAAAAAAGAATATAAGCAAAGTCAGAGAGAAGATAGGAATGGTTTTCCAGAGCTATGATCTTTTCCCGAATATGACAATTTTAAATAATCTTCTTCTGGCACCAATGAAAGTACAGAAAAGAAATAAAGAAGAAGTGAAAAAGGAAGCGGAGCAGCTTCTTGACAGAGTTGGTCTTCTGGATAAGAAAGATAATTATCCAAGGCAGCTTTCCGGTGGTCAGAAACAGCGAGTTGCCATTGTACGTGCCATGCTGATGCATCCGGAGATCATGCTTCTGGATGAGATTACAGCAGCACTTGATCCTGAGATGGTAAGAGAAGTACTTCAGGTAGTACTGGAACTTGCAAAGACAGGAATGACCATGCTGATCGTCACTCATGAGATGGAATTTGCCCGTTCCGTAGCAGACAGAGTGATCTTTATGGATAAGGGAAACATTGTAGAAGAGAACACTCCGGAACAGTTCTTTGATAATCCAGAGACTGACAGGGCAAAACAGTTCCTGAACAGTTTCCATTATGAAACAGTGAAAAAATAGAATAGAGGAAAACAGAATATTTTATAAATCCTGAAATGGATGATAATATCCACGAAATAGCAGGATATCATAAGAGCTGGTTATAAAGGTTATAAAAATTATAATAAAATCAAATTTTTTAAAACATGGAGGAAAAGAACATGAAGAAAAAAATATTAGCAGTCTTATTAGCAACAGGTGTAGCAGCAACAACACTTCTTGGCGGAAGTATTCTTGTAAGTGCGGCAGATGACGGTGGAAACACTGCACAGGCCCGTACTCTGGATGAGATCAAAAAAGACGGAAAGATCAAAATCGGTGTATTCAGTGACAAGAATCCATTTGGATATGTAGATGAAAACGGTGATGTTCAGGGATACGATATTTACTTTGGAAAAAGACTTGCAAAAGACCTTCTGGGAAGTGAAGACGATGCAGAATTTACTTATGTAGAGGCAGCAAGTCGTGTAGAATATCTGCAGTCTGCAAAAGTAGATGTGATCCTTGCAAACTTTACAGTAACCGATGACAGAGCGGAGAAAGTAGACTTCGCACTTCCATATATGAAGGTAGCTCTTGGAGTTGTTTCTCCTGATGATGCGCTGATCAAAGATGTAAAAGATCTGGAAGGCAAGAAGCTGATCGTTGTAAAAGGAACAACAGCAGAGACATATTTCACAGATAACTATCCGGATATTGAACTTGTAAAATTTGATGAATACCAGGAAGCATACGATGCGCTTCTTGATGGAAGAGGAGATGCATTCTCCACAGACAATACAGAAGTACTTGCATGGGCTCAGCAGAATGAAGGATTCTCTGTAGGAATCGAATCTCTTGGTGATATTGATACGATTGCACCAGCAGTACAGAAGGGCAACACAGACCTTCTGAACGCAATCAACGATGAAATCAAATCTCTGGCAGATGAACAGTTCTTCCATAAAGATTTCGAAGAAACTCTGAAACCTGTATACGGTGACAACATCAATCCGGATGACCTGGTAGTTGAAGGTGGTGTTGTGGACAGCGAAGAAAAAGCTGAGGATGCAGATGCAGCAGCGACAGAAGATTCTGATGCAGCCTCCGATGACACTAAAGATGCGGAAACAACAGAAGAACCGGAAGAGACAGAGGCAGCAGACGCTGAATAAGCAGTGTAAATGCAGTATAAAAGTTATAATTTTGATATTCTCTAAAGTATTGATTTATAAACAAAGTGAGACGCACTCCATTAGGACATTCCTGTGGAGTGCGTTTCATTTTGAGATAATGATCAATTTTTGTTTATTGCAAGTGCGTCAGATATTTCAAAATTCTGTCATTTTTGTATGTGACTTTGTAAATGGGAAAATGGTTACTGTTCACTCCGTTCACAGTAACGTAGCCAAAATTCATTCCAGATTGCCTG